>CAZLBQ010000263.1:0-8733 GCA_964557745.1 uncultured Anaerolineales bacterium | reverse complement strand
GGAGATGACGATGAAGAAGTTAGTGCTTCGCATGACGGTGGTCAGCAGCGCGGTCTTGCTGTGCGCGCTGCTCATGCTGGGCGTCGCGGGCCGCGCGTTCGCCCAGGTTCCCCCCTCGCTGGTCCTGGTGACGGTCTTGCCAACGGCCACGGCGACTCTGCCGGCGCCGACCGCGACGGCAACCCCAACTGCGACGGCAACCCCAACCGCGACCGCGACACCTGGCCCGCCCGTACCTATTGCCGTCCTGCCCGCCGGCAACGCCGTCGCGGGCAACGTCGCGCCGGGCACCGATCTGGTGCGCTTCGACCTGAGCGGGACGAACGTGGCCTGCAATGACGGGACGACGCCCGTCGTCTATCTTCGTCAGGCCACCGCCGCGGCCGATCGTAACAAGTGGCTCATCTACCTGCAGGGCGGCGGCGACTGTATCGACGGTGACCAGTGCCTGGACCGCTGGCGCGGAGTGGGCAGCGAGCCAAACTACGGCATCCAGCGCATGAGTACGAGCGTGAACGCGGCGGTGTGGAACGCAGGCCACCCCTCGCCTCCCACCGGGTGGACGCTGCAGGGGACCGTCTACCGCGTCCCACCGGGCATCCAGGGCAGCGGCATCCTGTCGCCGAATCCAGCCAACCCCTTCAGCACGTGGAACGTTGTCTTCGGTTACTATTGTAGCTCGGATGAGTGGTCCGGCCAGGCGACGGGCCGCATCCTGACCTCGGGCAGCCAGAGCTATCGCCTCAACTTCCGCGGCGCGACGATCTTCGATGCCATCATCGCCCAGTTGCGCACCGGGGCGACGACCTACACCGACCACGGCGGCGAGCAGCACACGATGCCCGATATGGACCGCGCCGACATGGTTCTGCTGGCGGGCAGCTCGGCAGGCGGCAACGGGGTCAAGCACAACCTGGACCGTCTGCGCGGCCTCCTACGGGCGACCAATCCCGGGGTTGATGTGCGGGGCGTGGTTGACGCGGCCGGCGCGACGCCGCGCGAGTTCTTGCCCTGGCTCGGCGCGTACCCCCAGGACAGCTACGCGCACGCCATGCAAGACCTCTGGAACAAGTACGTGACGGTGTGGAACCACCGCGGCGACGCCTCGTGCCTGACCTTGAACGCGACCGAGCCGTGGCGCTGCGCTGACGCGGCCCACGTCCTGCGTTACCATGTCACGACGCCCTTCTTCCACCGCGCGGACCTGCAGGACCGGAACGCCATCGACTCGTTCCAGCTCCACTACTCGGCCGACAGCTATCAAGAGGAGTTCGCCGTCCACGCCTCGTCACAGCTCTACGAGATCGCCCACCTGCTGGGCGTGCTGACGCCGCGCTATCCCGCCGAGGAGGCCGCGATACGGAGCGACGCTACCTGGGTGGCGCCTGGCGTCTACGGCCCGCGCTGCACGAACCACGTGGGGTTAACGGACACCCAGGCTTTCGCCCGCCAACAGGTTCCCGACGCCTGGGGCAACCTGGTCACCTTTGTGGACGCCCTCGACAACTGGGTGAACATCGCGCCTGGCTCTGGCGCGCGTGTTCCTGAGTTGGTGTCGGTCATCGGCGTCGGCGCCCAGTCCGCGCCCTACTGTCCGTGAGAGAGGCCGCCGCCTGCCGCTCCCACAAGCGGCAGGCGGCGGCGCCGAGCGTTGACCATAGCGTCTCTTAGCCCTGCCTATCCCCGTTTTCTTAATGGTTGTGCTATACTGAGAGCCCACCGACTATCCACCTTCATATTCTGTCGGCCAGGTAGCCATACTCCAGGAAGGAGTCCAAGATGTGGCGTATAGGGGGGCTGCTCGCGATTGGTTGTCTCGTGCTGGCCTTCGTAGTTCCGTGGACAGTCTCGGCGCGGACGGTCTCGGATCAAGCAGAAGACCGCGTCCAGGCGGCGTTGCCCCAACTTGAAAAGTTGGCCCAGGACGTCGTGCAACAGCAGCTGGTACCGGGCATGGCTATCGCCGTCGTCCACAACGACAAGGTCGTCTATCTCAAGGGCTTTGGCGTGCGCGAGATGGGCAAGAAGGACGCGGTGACGGCCGACACCGTCTTTCAGATTGCCTCGATGTCGAAGTCGGTGGGGGCGACGGTCGTCGCGGCCCTGGTGAGCGAGGGGGTGGTATCCTGGGACGACCGCATTATCGACCATGATCCCGGCTTCGCTATGTTCGATCCGTGGGTGACACGCGAAGTCACCATCCGCGACATGTACTCCCACCGTAGTGGCCTACCAGGCGACGCGGGCAACCAGTTGGAGAGTATCGGCTACGACCAGGCGGCCATCATGACCCGTCTGCGTCTGCTGAAACCGAGCAGCAGCTTCCGCTCAGGCTACGCCTATTCCAACTTTGGCATGACCGAGGGCGGCCTGGCCGCGGCGCGCGCGGCCGGCAAGCCCTGGCCGGACGTCTCGGCCGACAAGCTCTACCGTCCGCTGGGCATGACGTCGACCAGTTCGCGCTTCGTGGACTACGCGGCGGCGCGCAACCGCGCCTTACTCCATGTGCCGGTGGACGGGCAGTGGACGGCCCGCCTCACCCGCAATCCCGATGCCCAGTCGCCGGCCGGTGGCGTGAGTTCGACCGCCCGCGACCTGGCGCAGTGGGTGCGTCTCATCCTGGGCAACGGCAAGCTGGACGGCAAGCAGCTCATTGCGGCGGACGCGCTGGCCGAAACCCATCGCCCGCACATCATGCGCGGCGTCAACCCGGACACCGGCCGCCCGGCCTTCTACGGCCTGGGCTGGAACATCGATTATGATACGAAGGGGCGCATCTTCTGGGGCCACGCCGGGGCCTTCTCGGTCGGCGCGCGGACAGTCGTCAACCTCCTGCCCGCCGAGAATCTGGGTATTGTCGTGCTGACCAACGCGTTCCCCAGCGGCGTCCCGGAGGGCATCGCGGCGTCGTTCTATGACCTGGTCCTCGAAGGCAAGGTCCAGCAGGATTGGGTCAAAGTGTGGAATGATCGGTTCTACAACGGGCTGGTGAAACCCGAACTGGATGCCGCGGCCGCCTACGCCAAACCGCCCGCCTCCGCAGCGCCCGCTCTGCCCGCCGCCGCCTACACCGGCCGCTACAGCAACGAGTACTTCGGCCCGCTGGATGTGGTCGAGCAGGACGGCGGCCTGAGCCTCCAGCTTGGCCCGCAGCGCGTGACGTTCCCGTTACAGCACTGGGATCGGGATGTGTTTATCTATCACCCCTATGCGGAGCAGCCGGAGGTGGTGACGCCGGTGATGTTTGTCATCGGTCCCGACGGGAAAGGGCGGCAGGTGATGATCGAGGACCTGGATAGCGTGGGGCAGGGGACGTTCACCCGCGCGGCGGCGAAGCCGTAACGCGGGCGACTCGGTCGGAGCTTAGGCCCCGACCGAGTGCAGAATCGTGGGGTCGATGGCCTGAATGCTGGTGCAGCCGGTGAGGGTCATGGCGCGCTGCAACTCGTCTTGCAAGACGCGGAGCATCGCCGTGACCCCCGCGCCGCTATCGGCGACAAAGGCGATGAGCAGCAGGGTGGCGAAGCACGCCCCGTCGGCGCCGAGCGCGAGGGCTTTCAGGACGTCCGAGCCGCGCCGCAGGCCACTGTCTACCAGGATGGTCATGTCAGGGACAGCCCGCCGAATGGCCGGTAGCATCTGGAACACCGGCACGGTGTAGTCAATCGTCTCGCCGCCGTGGTTGGAGACGACGATGGCGTCCGCGCGGACCACGTCACGAGCGACCAGGGCGTCCTGGACGCTCAAGACACCTTTGACGATAAACGGCAGCCGTGTCGCGGCGCGCATGTCCCGAATCTCTTCCGTCGTCTGCGGACCTAGAAAGTCCGGGCCCGGCGTCTCGTCGAACGCCTTCTCGAGGAACATGGCGTCGATGTCGATGCCGACGGCGACGACACCCCGCGCCTCGGCGTGGCGTATCTGACGGTAGATCTCGTCGGTGTCGCGGTAGGGCTTGACAATCTTCACCACCCGCGCCCCCCGGTCGAGGATGCGGTCTAGTTCGTTGTTCGTCCCGTGCCCCACCCACATCAGCGACTCGGCGTCGCGGACCCCCTCGGCGAACACTTCCAACCACGGCTGGTCCCCGCGACCGAGCGCTCGAATGAGACGGCTCTCGGTCAGCGCGGCGGGCATGATGGGCGACGGCAGGTCGACGCCGAACAAGCGTGTGCGCGTGTCCGCCCACCGGCTGCCGAACAGGCGCAGCTCAAATGTCAGTGTGTCCATGTACGCGCGATTGAGACGGTTCTGGGCCTGCGTCTCCGCCCCCAGGTTCAGCCAGTGCTCCAACCCGGCGGCGCGAATCGTCTCTATCCCGCGCGCCACAATCTCGTCGTAGTGGGGCATCAGGGCCTCCTTGGCGTCTCGTGCCGCGTGATGACCAGGTTGCCCAGGCGGTCGACGTGCATACCAAAGCCCGGCGGGATGACGGTCGTGCACGACTTCTCCTCGACAATGGCCGGGCCGACGAGGGTATGGCCGGGGGCCAGCTCGTCGCGGTAGTAGACGGCTGTGTCCCACGTCTGACGCTGGAAGACAATCGGGCGGCGGGCGTGGACCGGGGCCGGGCGGGCTTCGTCGGCGCCGGCCGGGGCCGGGCGGCTCTTGGGCAGCACGCCGCGCGCGCTGACACGCAGGTTAACAAACTCGATGGCCTCCTGCGGGTTGCTGTGGCCGTAGCGTTGCAGGTAGGCGTCGTGGAAGCGCTGCGGCAGCGCGGCCAGGTTAGCGTCGTCCACCGTGTCGGGCATAGGGATGCTGACGAAGTACTCCTGCCCGACATAACGCATGTCGGCGCTGCGGACGAAGCGCATGACGTCAGCGTCCACCCGCTCGCCCCGCAAGATATCAGCGCCCTCGGCTTCGAGGCGCTGGAAGGCGGCGTCGAGGTCGGCGGCCGGGGCGCCGACGACGGCCTGGTAGTAGGTGCGGACGAGGTCGTGGCGGATGTCGGTCTGGAGCATCCCCCAGGCGGAGTATGTGCCGGGCGAGAAGGGCACCAGGACGCGCGGGATGTGCAACTCCTCGGCCAGGAAGACGGCGTGCATTGGCCCCGCGCCGCCAAAGGCGACAAGGGCGAAGTCGCGCGGGTCGATGCCGCGCCCGATGGTGATGGCGCGGATGGCGTTCGCCATGTTAGCGTTGACAATGTCGAGGATGCCCTCGGCTAGCGTCTCGACGCTCAGCCCCAACTCGGCGGCCAGCGGGGTCAGCGCCTGGCGCGCAGCCTCGGCGTCCAGTGTCAACTCCCCGCCAACAAAATAGTTCGGGTCGATGCGGCCCAGCACGAGGTTGGCGTCGGTCACGGTGGGCTGCGTCCCCCCGCGCCCGTAGCAGGCCGGGCCGGGGCGCGCCCCCGCGCTGTGCGGCCCGACGCGTAGCCCGCCCGCCTCCAGCCAGGCGATGGAGCCGCCGCCCGCGCCGATGGTGTGGATGTTGACCGTCGGCATCAGGACCGGGAAGCCCTGCAACTCGGTCTCCGTCGTCACGTCGGCCTGTCCATTAACCACCAGGCTCACGTCGAAGCTCGTCCCCCCCATGTCCACGCCGATGAGGTGGCTGGCGTCGAGCATGTCGCCCAACGCCACGCCGCCAATCGCCCCACCCACCGGGCCGGAGAAGAGGGTCTGGATAGGCCGCGCCCGCGCCGCCTGTGACGACATCACGCCGCCGTTCGACTCCATCAAGTACAGCGTATTGCGGAAGCCCGCCGCCTCGGTCTGCTTCTCCAGCCGCGACAGGTAGCGCTCGATGATGGGCGCGACATACGCGTTGAGGACGGTCGTCGACGTCCGCTCGTACTCGCGCCACTCGCCCGCCACCTGGTGGGAGAGCGAGACCGACACGCCGGGCAGAGCGTCACGCAGGGCGTCGGCGATGAGTAGCTCGTGCTCCGGGTTGGCGTAGGCGTGGAGCAGGCACACGGCGATGGACGTGTAGCCGCCCGCCCGCAACTGGGCGACGAGGGAGTCGAGGTCGGCGCGCGTCAGCGGCTTGAGCAGCGAGCCGTCATACAGGGTGCGTTCGGGGACTTCGTAGATATGGCGGCGGCGCACAAGGGGCGTGGGCTTGCGGTAGAACAGGTTGTACATGTCGGGACGGCTGGCGCGCCCAATCTCGTACACGTCGCGGAAGCCCTCGGTCGTCAGCAGCGCGACATTGGCCCCCTTGCGCTCCAGGAAGGCGTTGAGGCCGGCCGTCGTGCCGTGGACAAAGAACTCTAGTTGGGTCAGGTCGGGCGCCAGCCGCTGGATGCCCTGCAAGATGCCGATGGACAGGTCTTCCGGTGTCGAGAGGACCTTCGCCGTGTGCGTCTCCCCCGTCGTCGGGTCGTAGCCGACAATGTCCGTAAACGTCCCGCCAATGTCCACTGCGATGCGGTAGCCGCTCATACTCGCCTCTCCTTGCCCCTCGCCGCTCTCGTTGTCGTGCCGACTGTCACCCTGAGAATGCCATGTCGCCATCGACAGGCGACGAGGCAAAAACCTCGCCGACCGTCATGCCGAGCGGAGCGAGGCATCTGCTCTGGCAGCGTTTCCAGAGGAGACCCCTCACGCCGTTCGGGGTGACAGCGGAAGGTTCTGAGCAGCGCAGCGAAGGGTCTCCTCCGCCAACCTCTCCAGAGCAGATGCCTCACCCCGCTCGGCATGCAGCCGACTCAAGTCGGCGCTCCGTTCTCGTGCGCTGCCTCAGTCTACCCTATACCGTCGCCTGTCGGCAAGGTGAAAAGGGTTCATTGTTTGGTCCCAGGGGTATCAATCGACGGCTTGATACAACCGGGTCATGAAGGTGATACGGCTAGGGCTTGAGATGGATGCGTGAGACTGGTACACTGTCGACCAGGAGACGGAGGGCCGGCCTATGCTAGACCAGATCACGGTGGAAATCCTGCGCAACGCGTTCAACGCCATCGCCCTGGACATGAACGCCAACCTGGCGCGCAGCGCCTTCTCGCCCATTATCTACGAGATGAAGGACTGCTCGGTCGGGCTGTTCAACGAGCGCGCCGAGTTGCTCGGCCAGGCGCCTGGCCTGCCCATCTTCCTCGGCGCGTTGGACGAGGCCGTCCGCATCGTCCGCGACCACTTTGGCGCGACGGGCATCCGCCCCGGTGACGTCTACGCCATCAACGATCCCTACCTGACCGGCTCGCACCTCAATGACGTGACCGTCGTCTCGCCCATCTTCTACCACGACGAACTGGTCGGCTTCACCGCCAACAAGGCCCACTGGCTCGACATGGGCGGCAAGGACGCCGGCGTGTCGGTGGACACGACTGAGATTTACCAGGAGGGGTTGCGCTTCGGCCCCATCCGTCTCTACCAGGCGGGCGAGCCGAACCGCGACGTCCTGGACATCATCGGCCGCAACAGCCGCCTGCCGCGCTCCATCCTGGGCGACCTCCACGCTCAGGTCGCCGCCTGCCGCACGGGCGAGCAGCGCTACCAGGCGATTGTGGAGCGATTTGGCCTGGCGACGGTCCGCGCCGCCACGGCTGAGATCTTCGCCCAGGCCGAGCGGGCCGACCGCGCCGCCATCGCCGCCCTACCCGACGGCGAGTACGTGGCCGACGGCTACCTGGACAGTGACGGCCACACCGATGACCCCATCTACCTGCGCGTGCGTGTCACCATCCGCCGCGACCAGATGGACATCGACCTGACAGGGTCGAGTGGGCAGCGCGCGGGCTGCACCAATTGCGGCCTGGCGCAGACAATCTCGGCGGCGCGCCTGGCGTACAAGTTCCTCATTAACCCGCACCACTCGCCCAACGGCGGCCACTTCCGCGCCCTGACCGTCACGGCTCCCACCAGCAGCATCTTCGCGGCGCAGGAACCGGCGGCGTGTGTCTACTACGCCCCGCACCTGGGCCTCATGATCGAGCTGGTCCTCAAGCCCCTGAGCCAGGCCGTGCCCGACCGCATCCCGGCCGGCCAGCCGTCGGACCAGATGAACTTCATGATGACAGGCCGCACGGCAAGTGGGGCGCTGTTCCTGACCGGCGAGGCCAGCGCCGTCGGGTGGGGCGCGCTGCCCGACGCCGACGGGCTGAACAGTATGGTCAACTACATGGCGGGCGACCTCAAGAACTTGCCCGCCGAGGTTGAAGAGGCGAAGTACCCGCTGCGCGTCGGGCAGCGCACGCTGGAGACGGACAGCGGCGGACCGGGCCGCTTCCGTGGCGGCCTGGCGATGATCAAGGACTACGTCCCGACCGCCCCCGGCTGCCATCTCGTCCTGTGGCTCGAACGCACCGTCACGCCCGGCTGGGGCACGGCGGGCGGCCAGGCTGGGCGCCGTGCCCGCTGCATCGTCGATCCGGGTGACCCCAGTGAGGCGATGTTGAAGAAGGCCAACCATCGGCCCGTCCCGGCCGGGACGACGGTGCGCTGTCACACGGCCGGCGGGGGGGGATATGGTCCGGCCTGGCAGCGCGACGCCCAGCGCGTGCTGGACGACGTGCTCGACGGCTACGTCTCGCGCGATGCGGCGGAACGCGAGTACGGAGTGTGTTTCCAGGCGGACGGCGTGAGCGTCGATGAAGCGGCCACGAGCGCGGTCCGCGCCGCGCTCGCCGCACGGCAATGATGAAGGAGAAAGACCATGTCGTCATCTCGGTCCCGGTATGCCATCCTCCCCTTGCTCCTCCTCCTGACCTTGTTGGCGGCCTGCGCGGCCCCGGCCGCGCCCGCCCCGCCCACCGCCGCCCCCGCCGCCCCCACGACGGCC
>CAZLBQ010000262.1:0-8758 GCA_964557745.1 uncultured Anaerolineales bacterium | reverse complement strand
CGCCGCCTTGGAGGCGTCCTTAGACGCGGGCTGGGGCGCGGCGGCCGGCGCGGCGAAGGCGGCGACGGCGAACAGGGTCACGATCACGCCGGGCAGGGTCAGGATCGCTTTACGCATTCGTTTCTCCTCCTAACGAGCTGTCTGACGGATAGGGCGGTTGAACACGAGCGTCTACTTCTCGAGGCGCAGATGATAGCGGTGGGCGTTGTGCGGCGACAGACGCACCGCGCCCTCCGGCGTCACCAGGAAGTTGTCCGAGATGAGGAAGCCCCGGTCATTCGCCAGGACCGTCCCCGGATGGAAGGACAGCGTCATATTCGACTTGAGGACGAAATCCGGATTCCCCTCCGACGAAGGTCCGTCACTGCCGTCGAGGCCCGTGCTGTGGCAGTCCGGCGTGTGCTTGCCGACAACCGGGAACCCCAACTCACGCAGCGTGCGGTCGTTGGCCTCGGAGATCATGCGGAAGGTGGCGCCGGGGCGGGCGACGGCCGATGAGTTCTCGACGGCCTGCAGATAGCCGTCGAGCATGGCGGCGGCCTCGTCGGGCAAGTCGATGAACGAGAAGACGGTCGTCATTTCCAACCAGTAGCCCCACGGCGACTCGTAGACAATCTCGAAGTTGATGATGTCGTCTTCCTGCATGCGGCGGTCTTTGGCCGTCGGCACGGTGTAGGGCGTGAGGTCGAGGGACACCTTGGTGCGCCCCCAGAACGCCCCCTGGGACTTGACGTAGGCTTCCACCTGGGCGCAGACATCCCAATAGCGCGCGCCGACGCTGGCGTACTCGCGGAAGACATCCAGGCTGGCATCGAGGATTTTGCCGTTCTGCTGCATGGCCTCGATTTCCCACGGCGACTTGATCTGCCGTAGGGCATTGAATTCGCCGCTTACTTCCACGAGCGTGAAGCCATCGAGCGCCTGGCTGAGCCTGGCGTGCTCGCCGATGCTCAGTTTCGAGTTCATGTTGACCATGCCAACGCGCTTCGACCCGGCGGCGTACTCCTTGACGAGCGCCGCCGTGCGGCCGATGAGGTCATCCGGCGACTCGACGCGGTTGAGGTCTGTCGTCGTCTCGTTGCGCGACCAGACCGCCTGGTACGCGCTCCAGACGAGGAGCCAGGGATCGGGGTCATCGCGGCCGAGGATGGCCCAGGCCGCCCCACCCCATAAGTGAGCGTTGGTGATATAGCGCAGCGCGCCCATGCTGCCCGGCGCGCCGCTGCCGATCACAACCAGCGCCCCCAGGTCCTTGTCCTTCATCATGGCTTGAAGGCGCTCGACGCGCCGCGCCGTATCGCGCTTCAAGCCGGCGTGAGTCAGCATTGTTTCCTCCTCTAGCCGATGACGTCGCCCAGAATGGCCAGGGTGACGCCCTCAGGCAGCATAGGCCAGGCCGCGCCCGCGTGGAGCATGACCCCGGCGCGCGGCGCAGTGATGTCGTAGATGATGTCGCCGCTGAACGGGTGCTTGACGTAGCCGATCTTCTCGCCCGCCGCGACGCTCTGTCCGCGCTTGGTCTTGTCGACAAAGGTGAAGCCACGCGCCGGCGGAATGCCCAGCACGGTGTGGCATTCGATGACCGAGACCGGGCCGTCCAGGCGGGCCAGGTCGCCGGGCAGCATGCCGAGGTGGCGCATCGCGTTGAGGACGGCATTCTGCACCCGCGCCAGGTCGTCCTCGCGATAGTCGCGCAGACCGGGGCCGCCGCCAATCCACGCCTGCGCCACGGCCTTGCCATCGCGCGCGGCTTCGTGGGCCACCGATGCGTCGCGGGGTTGGCCGAGCAGCACGTGGGGCAGTCCCAGGGCCTTGGCGAGCGCCACGGAGCGATCCGGCGCGCCGACCTTGTAGACGCCGGCGTAGCGGAAGTAGCCCCACTGAGCGCCCGTGCGGATGTCCACGACGGCATCGGCGCGCGCAATCACCTCGTGGTAGTACGTCCACATCAACTGCTCGCTGACGGTGCCTTCGGCCCGACCGCGCCCGATGGCGTTGAGATCCTTGTCATCCCAGATCGCGTTGACCTGCTCAAACTCGAAGCCAGATGTATTGAACAAGGGGACCATGACCAGCGTGCCGGCCAGCGAGGCGGGGTCCAGTTCAGCTACGATCCTGGGCAGGATCATCGCCGGTTCGATTTCAAGCCCGCTCAGCCCGGCCTGCACGACGAGTGTCGGGCCGTCAGCGACGCCCCGCACAACGTGGAGCGGGACATGCGCGGCAAACCCGCCATGCGTCTCCGGCCCCACAAGCGAGCCAAACACCTTCTCGCCCCGCTCCGCCTCTAGCGTTCCAATCCGCATCGCTTCGTCCTCCACTCAGAGCGTGACGTACAGGTCCATCACCCGGCGATCTTCGACGCGATCAATCTGGCCCAGGATGCCTACCGAGGTCGCGCCAATGGTCGGCCACTCCTGGCCGCTGGGGATGACGATGGCATCCTTCGTATTGAGAATGCGCGATACTTCCTGACCGGTGTACGGGTCCACCAGCGTGGCGTAGACCTCGCCGGCTTTGACGTGCTCGGCAAAGCGCCGCTGGCGGATGAACAGACCGTCGACGGCGGGCTTCCACAGCACCACACCCGCGTTATAGACGACGCACGTCGGACCATCGGCCTCGAACGCGCCGTCAATCATGCGCATCGACTTCATCACGTTCCAGATGCCGCGCTCGGCGTCGCGCACGTTGTCCTCGCCGTTCTTGAACCAGCCCGTCCCGCCGCCGAATTCGAGTGTGATCTGACACACCCCCGCCCGCTCGATGGCCTCCTTGGCCGCGTTGGCCCCGAAGGTATTGGGCGGGAAGAAGGCCGCCTGGTCGAGGCCAAATGCCACGACGAGCTTGCGGCGGTTCTTCTCAATGGGGGTGAGGTTGTTCGGGTCGCCCTCCGCGCTAAACAGGACATAGCGCTCGTAGGCCGTCAGCCCGCCGGCGTGAAAGTCCACCATCACCTGGGCGGGTTCGACGCACTCCTTGAAGTAGACATAGGCGATCTGGTCGGACAGGCTGCCGGTCGCCTTACCAGGAAATAGGCGGCTGATGTCCTTGCCGTCCACCCTCACGCCGCGGTCACGCAACTCAAACCCGACGCGGTTGACGACGGGCACGGCGATGACGTTGCCGCGCATCGTCTTCGGGTCGAGGCGCTTGACGAAGTTGAGAATCGCCATCGCGCCAATGATCTCGCCGCCGTGGATGGCGCCTTGCACGAGCAGGGTCGGCCCAGGCTCAGCGCCGCAGAAGACGTGGACCGGAATATTCGGCTGCAAGCCGGAGCGGCCCTTTGCCACCTCCAGGTAGCCAAAGGCATGCTGGCCCGGCTGGGCTTCGATATTGCCTACGCGCATCGTCAACTCCTGAGGTACTTGGCAAACCAGCGCTGGATCTGCCGCATGTGCTCAATGCGGTTGCCCGGCCGGCCGCCCCGCGTCAGCCCGTGGTTCTCGCCCTCAAAAATCACCATCTCGACGGCGCGCCCCAACCAGCGCAGCGCCGCGAACAACTGCTCGCCCTGCTCCAGGGGGCAGCGGTGGTCCTCGTCGTAGTGGAGGATGAGCAGCGGCGTGTGGATGTGCTCGGCGTAGGCGATGGGCGACTGCCGCCACGTGTCGGCCAGACTGCGCCAGGGCGTCGTCGCCGTCTCGCCCTCGACACACTCCGGCCCGATGTCGGACGTCCCCCAGTGACTGACCTGGTTGGAGATGGACCGCTGGGTCACCGCTGCCTTGAAGCGGTCGGTGTGGCCGACGATCCAGTTGGTCATGAAGCCGCCGCAACTACCACCTGTGACGCCCAATCGCGCTCCGTCCACGTAGGGCCGCTTCACCACCTCGTCCACACCCAGCATAATCTCGCGGTAGTCAGCGCCACCCTGGTCGCCCTCGCTGGCCCGTGTCCATGCCTGGCCGTAGCCCGCCGTCGTCCCACGCTGGTTGAAGTAGGTGACGACATAGCCCGCGCTCGCCAGCGCCTGAAATTCGAGGCTGAAGTCCCAGGAGAACATCGAGCAGTGGACGTAGACAATGGTGGGGTAGCGGCGGGTGGGGTCCAGGTCGGGGGGCGTCATCAGCCAGCCATGCACCTTCGCCCCGGCCACGCCCTCGTACCACAGCTCTTGCGGCATGACCAGCCGGTGATCGCCGAGCCAGGGATTGAGCGAGGTCAGGCGGCGCGCGTCGCCGCCCTGCCCGAGGTAGACCTCACCGGGGTTGAGCGGGTCGGCCTGGCCGTAGGCGACGCGGTCGTCTTGCGCCGGACTGTACTCAAACACGACACACGGGCCGCCGACGACGCACTGGGTCTCGCCCTGGGTATTGACGCGGTACAGGTGGGTAGCCCCCTGCTCGGTCAACAGGTAGTAGATCCACCCGCTCCCCGTCGGCCACTTGACGGTGATGTTGCTCAGCCCCTTGCGCGAGTCGGAGACGGCGTAGTTGCCCACCTCCTGGTCGGTATGGACGAGGATGCGCGCCGTACCCGCCTCAACATCCGCCAGGCAGGGCTGCATGAAGAGGCGGCGGTTGACCGGCGGTGGAGCATCGTGGCCCGCGAAGGCAATCACGCGGTCGTCGTCACCCCACTGCGGGCTGCGACAGGGTCCCGGCCACGTCGTCAACAAGCGGCGGGGTGCGCCGGCCGGATAGTCGCAGACGAAGAGTTGCCCCTGGCCCAGTTCCGTGTTCTGCTCGCGGGCCAGTCCGACGAACGCCAGACGGTCACCCCGTCCGCTCCACACGGGTTCGGAGGTGTCGATTTCGCTGTCCGTCACCTGGACCCACTCGCCCGTTGTCAGTTCCAGAGTCCAGATTTGGGTAAAGCGGTCATGGACCCAGCCGGCGCCGTCTTGCTTGTAGCGCAGGCGGCGGATGACTTTGACGGTCGGGGCGGGAATGCCAGGCCGCGGCGCCGCTTCCTCGGCGGGGCGCACGCGCGTCCAGCGCACGCCCACCAACCGCCGCCCGTCGGGCGACCAATCCAGGCCCCAGACACTCTCGCCCTGGACGGGATACGCCTGCTCCACGCCGCTCGCCGCCTCCCACACCCGCACCTCGCCGCCGGCGTCGCCGTTCCAGACGTAGGCCAACCGCGCGCCGTCCTTGCTCCAGGCGAGAGACGACGCGCGTCCGCGACCTGTCGTCAGCCGCCTGGCCTCACCACCGCTCACGTCGTGAACGTAGGCGTGGACGGTGTAGCCGTTCGAGACGGCGTCGGGGCGCTTCACCGTGTAGGCGACACGCTGCCCACGGGGGTCGAGGGCAATGTCTTCAACCCACTGGAACTTCATCAGGTCTTCAGGGATCAGGCCCCGTTGGGTCTGAGATCGCTCTCTGTCGGTCATGAGGTGGCTCGTGAATCAGGCGGTGGCCATGATGGTGGTCATGGCTCGCTTCAGACGGCCCAGGGCCTCCCGCAGCTTGTCTTCCGGCTGCAAGAAGGTAATACGCAGGTAGTCATCCCACCCCTCGGCGAAGGCCGAGCCGGGGTACACGAGGATGTGTTCCTCGTCCAGAATCTTCTTAGCCAGGTCGATGCTCTTCATCCCGGTGAAAGAGATATTGACGAAGACGAACTGTCCGCCCTGGGAGACAATGTGCTCGACGCCAATCTCGCGCATGGTGTCGATGACGAACTGGCGGCGGCGGATGTAGGCCTCGCGCATCTGGGTGACGGCGTCCTGGGGTCCGGTCAGCGCGGCCAGCGCCGCGTACTGGGTGACGACCGACGTCGCGCCCGTCGTCGCGGCCTTCATCTGCTTGACCTGGGCCATCAGGTCGGCCGGCCCGACGATCCAGCCCATGCGCCAGCCGGTCATAGCGAATGACTTGCTAAGCGCGTTGAGGGTCAGAGTGCGCTCCTTGCCCTCCGGCAGCGAGGCCGGGCTGAGATGGTCGTGGCCCTCGTAGACGAACAGGTCATAGATGTCGTCGGCCAGGATGAGCAGATCGTGGTCCTGGGCAATGGCGAGCAGTTCGCGCTGGGTGTCGGGCTGAATGACGCTGGCGCTGGGGTTGTTGGGCGAGACGAGGAGCATGGCGCGCGTGGCCGGGGTAACGGCCTGGCGCATGCGGTCGGGGTCGACGCGGAAGCCTTCCTCGGCATACGTCGGCACGCCAATCTTGACGGCGCGGGCGAACTTGAGCGAGTCGTTGTAGGTGTTGTAGTTCGGCTCCGGCACCAGCATGGCCTCGCCCGGTCCCAAGGCCGTGATGGTCATCAGGAAGAGGGCTTCCTGCCCACCGTTGGTGATGACGACTTCCGTTTCTGGGTCCACGTCAATGCCATTGACGCGCTTGACGCGCTCGGCGATGGCCTGGCGGAGTGGGAGGATGCCTTCAGCCGGCGTGTAGTCGTTGGCGTGCTTCTCCATGGCCTCGCGCGCGGCCTGGATAATATGGGGCGGGGTATCAAAGTCGGGGTCGCCGCGCCCCATGAAGATCGAGTCGGGATAGGCGCGCGCCTCGGCCATCAGGGCATACAAGAGGCTCGTGCCGCGCTTTTGAGTGGTGGCTGCCATGTCTGTTCTCCCTTATTGTCCCGCGAGGGCGTCGGCCAGGGCCGAATCGCTTGTCACGGCCAGCCGCGTTATGCCCGGCGCGCCAAAGTCAGCGCCGTCGGCGACGTCAAACCCGGCGGCGTGGAGCGCCGCCCGCTGGGCCTGGGTCAGGCGCGCGGCGACGAGGTGGACCGCCGCGCCCGACAGGGCCGCCACCGGCAGGCGTTGTCGGGCTGCTTGAAGCTCAGCCAGCCGGGCCGGGTGACGGTCGGCGAAGACGTCGGCGGACTTGAGCGCCGCGTATTGAGACGGCGTGCTGGTGCAGATGGACATGATCTGCTTTTGGGATGTGATGCTGGCTACCCACTCAGCGTTCGCCCCAATGTAGCCAATCAACAGGCTCTCCAGCCCCACGCCCGGCCACAACTCACCCATCACCGCCACGCGTCCGGCGAGACCTGGCTCAGCGCCTAGGGAGCGGTAGTCACCGCTGACCCAGGGGGCCAGCCCTTGATCCCAGATAACGGCGGCGTCGTGCTGTTGGACGAGGGCCGCAATCTCAGCCACCGCTGCCCCATCGTACGCGACGCCCGTCAAGCGCGACGGGGACTCGAGATACAGGAGCCGACAGCCGTTGGCCAGGGCGGCGCGCAGGCCGTCAAGGGTAGGGAGATAGCCCGCGCCCTCGTCACAGGGCAGGCGGTGGACAATCAACGAACGGACGCCCGCTGCCTGACACGCGCCTGGGTGGACGACATCGGGCAAGCCGACGCTGCGCAGCGCCTCCCCAATCATCTGAAGCGTCAGGAACCGACTTTCCTGGCTCCCGGCTGTGATGACGACATTGGCGGGAGCGTAATCGGCCAGGCCCATACTCTGGAGCCAGGCGGCGGCCTTCTCGCGCAGGGGGGGAATACCCGGCACGTCGACGTAGTGCGTCTGGCCGCTTTGGAGAGCGGCAATCGCAGTATCGATGGCCGCCCCCGCCAGGCTGCCATCCGGTTGGTCGACGCTCAGGTCGTGGGACGTGCGCGGCATGGGCATGAGGGTCGGCATCTGGAGGAGGTCGTTGGCTCGATGCCGTTGCATGGTCCTGTCTTTGGTACGAGAGCCTATCATGGTCGGCAGACCTCTGTGCATTGGGAGTGGATAGCGAGGAACTCGCTAGAGCAGGGATAGACGATTGTCGTCTGTCGACAATCGGCGCTACGTCTTATTCTATCATTGTAGGCGGGTGATGTCAAGTGCGAAGGCGGTAGATGCTAGCGGCGCCCTCTCCGGTGGAGGGCGCCGACGTCAAGTTGCGAGGGATTGCAGTAGCTGACCACCGCCTGTTGTCACTGGGGGCGTCGGGTACGACAGGCGGTGACGCTCACAGCACGGCGGGCGGCGCTGGAGGCTGGTGAGTGGCAGCGGCTCACTCAGCGTACAATCGCACCTCAACCAGCCGCGCCGTCCGACCGCCATGCGTGGCGTGGATAGTGATACGCACGGCAGAGAGAGAACAGGGCGTAAAGTGGTGCGCGCGGTGGCGCTGATGGTTGCCTGTCACGCGCAGTTGGGTTTGCCAGCCAGCGCCGTCGGCAGGCCTGACCTCGATAGTGTAATCGCGCGCCACCAACGCGACCTCGCCCTCCCACAGCCAGCCGCTCAACTCCGAGTCGAAGGTCAACTCGACGCAGCCAACCGGAACAGGGACGGGCCAGGTCAGCGTCACCGCCTGAGGCAGGGGCTGGGCCGGATCCGAAATCCACACGTTGGCGCCCACCTCCGGGCGCGTCACGCCACTGACCACATTGGCGGGGCCGTAGGGACGCGAGGCGGGCGACACGTCGGCCAGAAGCGTGCCGTGCAGCCAGCGCCAATAGCCCAGGCTTGGGTCCCAGCGCGCCGCCTGCGTACCGGGCGGCTCCTGGGCTGACAGCCGCCAGGCGACGTCGGGCAGCGGGTCGAGGACGAGGGCGACGGGGTAGCCGGGCGTGACCGGGATGGGCGCGGCTGGTTGGAAGACGACCATGCTCTCGCCGGGCGGGACGGTTGCCGTCACGACGACGCCACTGTCGTCCAGTGGGCCGAAGTCGCGCAGGTGGCGGGCCGCGCGGACCCGCAGCCGGGCCGGGCGCGGTTCACCGGCGGTGGACACCAGGCGGAGCGCCACGGCGTCCAGCGTCGGCGCGGACAGGACGAGCGCCTGGCCGAGGGGCTGGTCCAGGGCGATGGCGTAGCCAGCCGGGCGCGCGCCGCCGTGGGACAGGTCGG
>CAZLBQ010000261.1:3315-8765 GCA_964557745.1 uncultured Anaerolineales bacterium | reverse complement strand
CCCGTGTGGCGCGCTGGGCAGCACGCTGTGGTACCGCGTTGTCGCACCCCAGACCGGGACGATCGTCGTCTCGACGGCGGGCAGCGGCTTTGACACCGTGCTGGCCGTCTACCAGGGGACCGACCTGGCGACACTGGAGCGGCTAGGCTGCGATGACGACGCAGGCGGGTCGACCACCTCGCTGGTCAGTGTCCCCGTCATGGCGGGGCAAGTGTACCTCATTCAGTTGGGCGGGTACGAGGGCGCGCAGGGCGAGTTCAGCCTCAGCCTGACGCTGGGCGGGACGGCAACCCCGACGCCCCCGCCGACCACGACGGGCACGCCGCCCACGCCCACGCCGTCAATCACCCTGACACCCATGCCGACCGCGACCCCGCCCGCCAACGATGACTTTAAGGCGGCGCAACGTCTCCCCGTCCCAACGGTCGTCGAGGGAACGACAACAGGCGCGACGCTCGAAACCGACGAGCCGGAGCCTTGCCAGGATATTGGGCGGTCAGTGTGGTTCGAAGTCGTCGCGCCGGCGAGCGGGCAGTTGATCGTGGACTCCTCTGGCTCCGACTTTGACACCGTGCTGGCGGCCTACCAGGGCAGCAACCTGGGCAACCTGACGGTGCTGGGCTGCGACGACGACAGCGGCCTGCAGTACAGTTCGTTCCTCGCCGTTCCGGTCACGGCCGGCCAGACGGTTTATGTGCAACTCGCCGGATATGAAGGCGACCATGGGGCCTATACACTGCGCGTCGACCTCGACACACGCACGCCGACCCCAACCTCGTCGGCGACGCCCTCGGAGACACCCACCGTCACGGGCACGCCGCCGACCGCGACGGCCACACCGACAATCCCGCCGCCGCCCCACGACAACTTCGCCGAGCCGGCCGCGCTGGCCGTGCCCGGCACGGCCAGCGGCAGCACACTGGGCGCGACGCGGGAGACAGGTGAGCCGCGTCCCTGTGGATCCATCGGCAGCACCGTCTGGTTCAAGGTCGTGGCGGACGCGACGGGCACGCTCATCGCCTCGACGGAGGGCAGCAACTTCGACACCGTCCTGGCCGTCTACCACGGCGCCAGCCTGGCAGGGCTAACTACCCTGGGCTGCGATGACGACAGTGGGCCGGGGACAACGTCGGAGGTCCGCGTCCCGGTCGTGGCCGGTGAGCCGTACACTCTCCAGCTCGGCGGTTTCGCCGGGGCCAGCGGCGCGTTCAGCCTGCGCGTCCTAGTCGACACGCGGACGCCGACGCCGACGTTTACGGCGACGCTGCCGCTACCGACACGGACGGCGACTGCGACGGCCTATCCCTACCCCTACCCGACGAGCTACCCGCAGCCGACGGTGACGCTGGTCCCACCCACAGTGACGCCGACGGCGTACCCTTATCCGTACCCGACGGCCTACCCGCAGCCGACGGTGACGCTCGCGCCGCCGACGGCGACGGCGACACTGTACCCGTACCCGTACCCGACGGGTTTGCCGCCCGCCAACGACAACTTCGCCCAGGCACAGGTGATTAACATCCCGGTGACGATGGTGAACGGCACCACGCTCGGGGCGACGGTGGAAGTCGCGGAGCCGAAACCCACGTGCAGCCAGGCGAGCGGCAGCGTGTGGTTCAAGTTCACGCCTGCTCAGAGCGGGCGAGTGTCCGTTCGAGCCTATGACAGTGGCGTGTTCCAGCCCGTCGTCGCGGTTTACCAGGGCGTGACGCTCAGCGGCCTGACCCAGGTTACCTGTAGCATGTATGCCTGGGCCACGTTCCTGGATGTCGTGGCCGGCCAGACGTACTCCGTCCAGGTCAGCCGGCAGGGCGGCCAGCCGGGCGTCTTCTTCCTGGATGTGGTCTATACGGATCAGGAGACCGCCACACCAACACCGTGGGTGACGCTCGCGCCGCCGACGGTGACGGCGACGGCGTACCCTTACCCGTACCCGACGACGCCACCGCCTGACAACGACAACTTCGCCAACGCGCAGCCCCTGCCGGTGGCGACGAGTGTGTATGGCAACCTGTGGCCGGCGACGCTGGAAGAGGGCGAGCCGCAACCCTGCATCCCGACAAGCCGCAGCGTGTGGTACAAGCTGACGCCCACGACAAGCGGGTGGGTGAGCATGCACTTCACGATACCCATCTTCTTCAACCCTCAACTGGCGGCGTATCAAGGCCCCTCGCTGACGGAACTGACGCGCCTCGGCTGTGGGTATGGCGCCAACCAACCCCTCGTTCTACCTGTCACCGCCGGCGAGACGGTCTATCTCCAGGTGAGCGGCCCAGGGACCGAGAGTGGCTCCTTCTTCCTGAGCGTCGAGCCGGCCAGCGCGCCGACGCCGACCCGCAACCCCTACCCCGAGCCGGCGACGGCGACGCCGACGGCGACGCCCGCCGTCACGCCGGGGGCCATCTACCGGGGGCACGTCAGCCTGGGTAGCGCGGAGGGGCCAGGCGTGGCGGGTGTCCGCATCCTGCGGGCCTACGCGGCCTACGCGCCCGTGCTCGTGGCAACGACGGACACCAACGGCGACTACCAGTCACCGTTTGAGTACATCCCCGCTGACGAGATGATCACTCTCCGTGCCGAGCGCGAGGGTTACGTCTTCGAGCCGCCGTCCTACTACTGGCGGCACTACGGTGTGGGTGGGGTGACGACCTACACATTCAACTTCGTGGCGTTCACGCCGACTGCGACGACGACGCCGACCTTCACGGCCACGCCGACCGCGACGGAGACCGCGACCGCAACGGCCACCCCGACCTTCACTCCCACTGCGACGGCGACACCCACCATCACGGTGACGCCCACGGTCACGTTGACGCCCACGGTCACGTTGACGCCGACGCCCGTCCCGCTGGTGTGCGACGCGGCGAACGCGGCCAACGTCTGCGGCGGCACGCTTCGGGTGCGGGTTTACGTCGACAGCGGCTGCAACGCCGTCTTCAACCGGGGCGTAGACTGGCCGCTGGCGGGAACGACCATCGAGGCGCGGCTGGCGAACGGCGAGACGCTGCGCGGCCAGACCGACGCCGACGGCCTGGCGGCCATCGAGGGCATGACGGTGCTGGCGGGCGGGGCGGCGACGGTGACGCTCGCTTCGCCCACGCCGCCCGATTGGCTGAGCGCCCAAGGCGGGCAGTTGGCGGCGTGCGTGGGCAGCCCGACGATGGTGACGCTGAAGACGGGCGATTTCGTGGGCGGCGTCGCGTCCGTCGCCTTCCGCGTCACCACGCAACGGTAGGAGGCTAGCCGAGTAGCCCGGTAGTCGAGTAGTCGAGTAGTTGGGCGCAGTGCGGGAGGCGCGCCCTGGCGGAGTCAGTTGCCCCTAGAAGACCCGACAGGTTGTTGAAGCCTGTCGGGTCTTGTTATCACACACGTGCCGCAGCGGGCGCGCAAAGAACACCGAGACCAGGACGTATACAAGGCGTGGCCTGTCCCTTGCTCGTGGCGAGCCTATCGAGTCCAGAGGGGAGAGTCTATGCGACGTTCTGGTCTGCTGGCGCTGGTGGTGGGGGGTGTGGGCGCGCTGGCGCTCATCGGGCTGAGCCTGAGCCAGCCAACGGCTGCCGCGCCCTCGGCCCCCGCCGTCGTTGTTACCTTGCAGCCAGTGATTACGACGGGCCTGACGGCGCCCGTCGCCGTCGTCGACCCTGGCGACGGCACGGGCCGTCTGTTCATCGCCGAGCAGGGGGGCAAAATCCGCATCTTCCAGAACGGGGCGCTGCTGGCGACGCCGTTCCTGGACGTCAGCACCCTGATCACGACGGCGGGCGGCGAGCAGGGCTTGCTCGGCCTCGCCTTCCATCCCAACTACGCGACGAACCGTCAGTTCTTCATCAACTACACTGACACGAACGGGGACACGGTCATTGCGCGCTACCAGGCGCAGGCGGCCAACGCCAACCTGGCCGACACGACGACGGCCACGCGCATCCTCTTTGTCGACCAGCCCGCCGCCAACCACAACGGCGGCGACCTGCACTTCGGGCCGGACGGCTACCTGTACATCGCGCTGGGCGACGGCGGCGGGAGCAACGATACCTACCAGAACGGCCAGAACCTGAACTCGCTGCTGGCGAAAATCCTGCGCATCGACGTGGACCGCACCGACCCCGGCCTGGCCTACGCCGTCCCGACGACCAACCCGTACTATGGGCAGGCCAACAAGCGCGGCGAGACGTGGCTGTGGGGGCTGCGCAACCCGTGGCGCTTCAGCTTCGACCGCCAGACGGGTGACCTGTTCATCGGCGACGTCGGTCAGGGCGCGCGCGAGGAGGCAGACTTTGCGGCGGCGGGCGTGAGCGGGCTGAACTACGGCTGGCCCATCATGGAGGGGAGCATCTGCCGCCCGCCCGCCACGACGTGTGACCAGACGGGGCTGACGCTGCCCATCAACGACTATGACCACAGCCTGGGCGTCGCCATTACAGGCGGCTACCGCTACCGCGGGACGGCCATCCCGACGCTGAGTGGGGTCTACGTGTTTAGCGACTACGGGTCAGGGCGCATCTGGGGCCTGACGCAGAGCGGGGTGACGTGGACGCGAACGGAGTTACTCGACACGCCATACAATATCAGCTCCTTTGGCCAGGACGCGGCGGGGGAGCTGTACATCGCCCACCTGGGCCGCGCGGTCTACAAGCTGGCCGACGCCAGTCCAGCGACGGCCACCCCGACGCGGACCCCGACGGCAGCCGTGACCCGCACCCCAACGCCGACGGCGACGGCAACGGGCCAGGCGACACCCCGCGCTGACACAGGGGGCGTGTGGCGCAGCGGCATCTTCTACCTACGCAACAGCAACACGACCGGGGTGGCAAGTGTGTCATTTGGCTACGGACTGGCGAGTGACACGCCCCTGGTCGGCGACTGGAACGGCGACGGTGTGACGACGATGGGCGTGTGGCGCACCGGCGTCTTCTACCTGCGCAACCTTAACACAAGTGGCGCGGCGGACACGGTGTTCGCCTACGGGCTGGCCTCGGATGTCCCCGTCGTGGGCGACTGGGACGGCAACGGGACGGACACGCCGGGTGTGTTCCGCAACGGTCTGTGGTACTTAAGGAACACCAACAGCGCCGGGCCGCCCGATACCGTCGTCTCCTACGGCCAGGCAGGCGACCAACCCCTGGTGGGTGATTGGGACGGCGACGGGACGGACACAGTGGGCGTGTGGCGTAGTGGCGTCTTCTATCTACGCAACAGCAACACTGGTGGCGTAGCGGACCTGACGTTCAACTACGGCCTGACCTCGGATACGCCCATCAGCGGGGACTGGAACGCCGACCGGCGTGATACTGTCAGCGTCTACCGCAGTGGGACGTTCTACCTGCGCAACACGAATACCGTAGGTGCGGCGGATGTGGTGTTTAGCCTCGGTCAGGCGGGCGACCGGCCGCTGGCAGGGGATTGGGATGGGCTGCCGTGAGGCAGTGAGTGCTGAGTACTGAGTGCTG
>CAZLBQ010000261.1:0-3215 GCA_964557745.1 uncultured Anaerolineales bacterium | reverse complement strand
GCAGGGGATTGGGATGGGCTGCCGTGAGGCAGTGAGTGCTGAGTACTGAGTGCTGGCGTTTAGCCACGTTCACCGGCGGTTGGTGCATTTGGCGGTGGGGGGAAATGCTGCTAGGATTGGGCCCCGTCGCCCAGGCGTGAGATCACCTCACTTTCTCGTGTAGGAAACCGCTATGCCCTCGCGTCACCCGCTGTTCCCGGTCCCTGTTCTCGTCCTCGTCGCCCTCGCCTGGCTCTGGCTGGCCGTCGGCTGTACCGACCCGACGGTGAGCGGGCCGACCCGCCCCGGCGGGGGCGTGGGAGTACAGTCCACCGGCGGCGACTGCGACATCCGCTGGAACGAGGTCCGCCACGACACCTTCGACCCGGTGTACCGCTCGGTCGTCGGGCCAGCGACGCCGGGCCAGACCGTCCGCCTGCGGCTGCGCGTGGCCCAGGGCGACCTGACGAGCGCCCGCTTGCGCCTGTGGGACGCCCGCGCCAAGACCGAGAGCTACCTCAACCTGGCCTGGGACCGCGCCTTTGACCGCGACCCGACGACGTACGACTACTGGACGGTCGAAGTTCCCATCGCCACGCAGCCCACCATCCTGTACTACTTCTTTGAACTCAACGACAACGGGGGCGGGACGTGTCCGGCGGGACGCTCGCCCGTGCGGGCGTGGTACGTCGACGACGATATCCAGTTCACAGGCGGCGGGCTGGGGGTGATGACGGCGGCCTACAACGACCGCCAGAGCTTCCAGATTACCGTCTACGACCCGAAGTTCAGCGTCCCGGAGTGGATGCAGCGCGGCGTTGTCTACCAGATCTTCCCCGACCGCTTCCGCGACGGCACGCCGGCCAACGACCCGGCGGCGGGTCGCTTCTCCTACGCCGAGCCGGGCGGGGCCATCGTCCGCTCCGGCGGGACGGCGTGGAACACCGAGATGTGTGACCCACGCACACCGGCAGCGTATGGCAAAGGCTGCCCTGGCCGCTATGGCGACAACTTCTACGGTGGCGACCTCCAGGGGATCACGGAGAAGATCCAGCAGGGCTTCTTCGACAACCTGGGCGTCAGCGTCCTGTACCTCAACCCCATTTTCCGCTCGCCGTCCAACCACAAATACGACACCGCCGACTACATGACCATCGACCCGGACTTCGGGACGCTGGCCGACTTCCAGGCCATGACCCAGGCGGCGCACGCCCACGGCATCAAGATCATCCTCGACGGGGTGTTCAACCATGTCTCGTCCGATAGCAAGTACTTCGACCGCTACGACCGCTACAACGCGCAGGGCAACCTGACCAGCCCGAACGGGCGGGGCGCGAACGACGACAGCGGGGCGTGCGAGAGCGGGACGTCGGCGTTCTACTCGTGGTTCTACTTCCCGGCCGTCAGCAAGCCGGGCCAGGACGGCGACACGCCGGTCCTGTGCCCCAACGGGCCCAACCGAGCCGGGCAGAGCTACGAGGCGTGGTTTGGCTACTCGTCGCTGCCCAAGCTGCGCGCCAACGCGCCGGCAGTGCGCAACCTCATCTGGGCCAAGGGCGACCAGTCCGTCGGGCCGTACTGGGTCAAGCAGGGGGCCGACGGTTGGCGCTTCGACGTCGGCGCGGACGTGGACCCCGGCCTGACGGGTGACTCAGGCAACGACTACTGGGAGGGCTTCCGCGCCGCCGTGCGCGACGCGGGCGTGACGGGCAAGACCGACACGCTGCTGCTGGGCGAGGAGTGGGGTGACGCGTCTCCCTGGCTGCTGGGGAACGAGTGGGACAGCGCCATGAACTACCGCTTCCGCTCGACGGTCCTGAGCTGGCTGATGACCGGGTGCAATGGGCCGGGCTGCACCGACGGCGCGCGGTTCGAGGACAACGACCTCAACGTCAACAGCAGCAGCGGCCCGTTGACGCCGCTCAGCCCATCGCAGTTCAACGCCCGCCTGCGCTCGATCCAGGAGGACTACCCGCCGATGGCCTTCAAGGCCATGATGAACCTGGCCGGCTCCCACGACACCAACCGTGTCCGCTTCCTGCTCAAGAAGGTCAACCGAGACGACGACACGGTGGCTGCGCAGCGGATGAAGGAGCTGTGGCTGTTCGCCTTCACCTACGCGGGCGCGCCGACGGTCTACTACGGGGACGAGGTGGGCCTCAGCCACGACGGCGTGTTCAGCAACGGCAAGTACGAGGATGACCCGTACAACCGTGTGCCATACCCCTGGGACGACACGCCGGGGACGTACGGAGCCGACACGACGAACCTGCTGCCCCACCTGCGCAAGATGGCGAGCCTGCGCTGGAGCTACCGCGCGCTCCAGGACGGCGACGTGCTGCACGGGGTAGTCATCAACGACCAGAACAAGGTCTACGGCTTCGCCCGCGCCCGCGACGGCCAGACGGCGCTCATCGCGCTCAACCGCGACAACGCGGCCCACGGCGTGACCTTCGCCGGTCTCAAGGGCGCGCCCTACAACCTATCAGACGGGACCGTCCTGGTGGACGCCCTCAACGGTGGGATGTACAGCGTCAGCGGCGGTCAGGTCAGCGTGACGGTGAACTCGAACTGGGGCGTGGTGCTGCTCAAGCAGAGCGAGATTGACACGCCCGCCGCGCCAGCGGTGACGCGCCAGACGGCGGGGGCGGACGTGCGGCTGACGTGGCCCGCCGTGGTGACGGACACGCGAGGCGAGCGCGAGGTGGTCACGCGCTACGATGTCTATCGCGGCACGACGGCGGGGTTCGCGCCCGCCCCGAACAATCTGGTGGGGACGGTCACGCCGCCGCCCTTCGGGTCGCCCGACGGCAAGCTCGGTTACACCGACCCCAACGCGGCGCCGGGCAATTTCTTCTACGCTGTGCGCGCCGTCAACGGGGCCGGAGTTGGGTCCAGCGCCAGGTGACAGAGTTCACAGGGTCACGTTGGGCAACGAGATGAGGCTCGCCAGCCGTGGCGTTCAGGTCACGCTCCTCTCTGACACCGAGGATTGTTGTTAGGCGTCCCCTACGACGTTCGCGCTCTCGTGCCCGTTGGACCCAGGGTTCACGGATTGGGGACTGCGGCCTGAACGCCGCCGCGTGTCAGAGCGCCTGGCGTCAAGGACAAAACTCGGGACGACGCTGGTCGGCCCCTTCACTGCGTTAGGAGACGACTTCGCCGACAACGCGGCGCCCGCCGGGGACGCGGGCGCCGCGCAGCAGGACGGCGTCCTCGACGTGGGCGCCGTCGCC
>CAZLBQ010000260.1:0-8790 GCA_964557745.1 uncultured Anaerolineales bacterium | reverse complement strand
CGTCGTTCACCAGTCCGTCATCCTCGAGATACGGGCGCGCGCCGTGCAAGGCGTGACGCTCGCAGGTGTACACGACGGTGATGGGCGCATCGGGATGGCGGCGGCGAGCGCGGTCCAACCGTGTCCGCGCCGCGTTCCACACAGCGTGCGGGTCGAGGACGGCGAGCGAGACGGCCAGCAGGTCACACGACCCGACGCACACGCCACACGCCACGCAGCGCGACGGGTCCTCGATGGCGACGTACTTGTGCGGCTTGCCGTCGCGGCGCGGCGCCATAGTGATGGCCTGGTACGGGCAGTCCCTAGCACACTCGGTACAGCCGGTACATAGGCCCTTGTCGATGGTGATGGGCGACGCATTCGGCGCGGCCGGGCGCCTGGGCAGCCAGGGCAGGACGAGGGCGAGGACGCCGACGAGCAGCAGGCTGCCCCACAGCCACACTCCCCAGCCGTTCAGGTCGGCGGGCAGGTAGAACAGGTAAAACAGGTCGAGCGGGATGAGGCCCGGTAATTGGCGGAAGTCGGCCTTCGGCAGCATCCCCAGCGGGGCCAGGGCCGACAGGACGACCACAACCCCACCGCCGACAGCGAGCCAGACACGGGGCGGCAGGAAGCGGGCGCGGCTAAGGCGCACGACGTGCAGCCAGTACAGCCCGGCCAGGACCAGGAACAGGAGAATGTGGACCGCCAGGACGAGGAACAGGACAATCCAACTGCGGTCGGTGCGCTCCGCGCTCAGCAACGCCGCCGCCAGCCCGTCGCCCCACGGTGTCAGACGGTCGACCCAGCCGACAAAGGCCTCGCTGATGGCCTGGGCGCGCTGGTCCCAGACCAGCCAGTAGCCGGTCACGCCGTCCAGCCACAGCAGCCCGACCATGACAACGCCCGTGACCCAGGCCAGCCAGCGCGGGCCACGGAAGCGATCCATGAACAGTAGGCGGTAGGCATGGAGCAGCGTCACGAGCAGCGCCAGCGCCGAGGCGTAGCGGTGGACGGCGCGAATGACCCGCGCCAGCAGCGAACTCTCGATTTTGGTGACGGCGTGGTAGGCGGCGTCGTAGCCGAACTGGTAGAAGAAGGTGAGGAACAGGCCCGTGCCGGCGACGACCAGCCAGAAGAAGACGGCCAGCGTGCCGGTGTGGTACAGGGGGTTCAGGGTGGTCGCCCCGACGAGGCGGTTGACCGGCCGCTCAACGGCCAGCGCCAACCGTTCGAGCCAGCGCAGCCCAGACAAGCGGGCGGGCCGCCAGGCCGGGTCCGACGGCAGCATAGCGGGGATGGCAGACTGGCTGCCGGGCGGCAGGCAATCGGTATCCTGGTTGACGTCCGGCGGCAGCGGCGACTTGGGCGAGCGGGGCAACAAGACCGGGTATCCTTTGGGCGTTTCTACTTATTAGATGGCAAGAGAGGCCCCGAGGTTACACCTGCGGGGCCTCTCGTTAGCGAACATCAGTCTACCACACTCTAAAGCCCGGTGAGGTGAACTGGGCGTTGCCGATGAGCGTCACGAGGGCCGGCCCGTAGCTCAGGACGAGCAGGGCGATGGTCACCGCCAGCCAGGGCCGCCAGTTGTTGAGCCAGCCCGGCGTGTACTCACGGCTGGCCGCCTCGGCGATGGGCATGTCGGTCTCGACGCGCTGCTTGGAGAAGTAGGCCGTCATCACCACGACCAGCACGAACATCACAATGGAGATGAACATGATTGTGCCGCCGACGCCGGTCATCAAGCTGGCGACGCGCCACTCGCTCGTTCCATACAGGTCGATGACCGAGCCGAGTTGGGTGCGGCGCGGCGCGCCCAGCAGGCCAATCCAGTGCATGCCGCGCGAGAAGATAAGGACGCCGATAAACCACGTCCAGGCCTGGGCAACAGCCAGCTTGGGCGCCCACAGAGCGCGCCCCGTCGTATAGGGCAACAGCCAGTACAGGATGCCCATGAAGGTCAGCGTCACGCCTGTGCCCACCGTCAGGTGCAGGTGGCCGGGCACCCACGCCGTGTTGTGGATGACCAGGTTCAGGTTATACGAGGCGTTGATGAGGCCGCCGACGCCGCCCAGGGCGAAGGTGATCCCGGCCAGCAGTTGCGCCGTCACCGAGGGGTTGCCCCAGGGCAGGGTGCGAATCCAGCCCAGCACGCCCTTGCCGCCGCGTGCGCGCCCCCCAATCTCCAGCGAGGCGATGACGTTGAACATCGTCAACAGGCTAGGGAAGAAGACGCCGTAGGTCAAGAAGCCCTGGATGACCTTCCACGCCGTCGGCACGCCGGGGTCGACGTACTGGTGGTGAAAGCCAACGGGTGTCGACAGGACGAGGAACAGCCAGAACGCCAGGCGCGCCAATGGCTCGCTGAACAACTTGCCGCCCGCCTGCTTGGGCAACATGCCGTACCAGGAGATGTAGGCGGGCAGCAGCCAGAAGTAGACCAGCGCATGGCCCGTGAACCAGAAGAATGTGCGCGACAACTCCGAGTCGATGCCGGAGATGAGGCCCAACGACCAGGGGAGGATGAAGACGAGAATCTCGGTGGCCACACCCAGGGTGCAGATCTGCCAGAGGACGACGGTGATGACCGACGCCAGGGCCATGAATGGCGTCGTCTCGCCCTTGTTCGCACGCCGCCAGGCGATGTACGTGGCGATGATGCTCCAGCCCATGATCCAACTACCCACGACGAACAGGACCAGGCCGATGTAGTACATCGCCGAGGCCTGCATGGGCGGATAGAAGGTGTAGAGCACCGACGCCTGGTTCAGCAGCAAGGGGATGGCCGCCAGGACGAGGCCGACCACCATCAGGAAGAAGCCGCCCCAGCTCAGGCGCATGGACGACATGGGGCGGTTGAGAGTGCGGGCGACGACGAGGGTCAGGAAGCCCTCAATGAAGAACGTCGTCCAGACCAGGGCGTTGAGGACGCCGTGCAGGCTGAGACCCTGGTAGTAGGAGGCGAGGCCCAGCGGCTCGAGGGCCGGGTACATGTTGATACCGGCGTGCTCCAGCGCCTGCATCGGGCCGAACAGGCTGCCGATGCTCAGCGCCAGGACCGCGAAGAGCATGCACCAGTTGGTCAGCTTCTTTTCGGCGGCAAACATTCAGTGTCTCCTTTCGCTGCGCCACGTGGCAGCGAGTTATTCCACCAGGAGGGTGCCGAACATGTACTGGTGGCCCGCGCCGCAGTACTCGTGGCACACATAGTGATAGACGCCCGGTTGGGTGAAGGTATGGCTCAGCTTGGCGACGCGGCCGGGCAGGGACATCATGTTGACATTCGTCCCCTCGACCATGAAGCCGTGCTGGACGTCCATGCTTGTGACATAGAACGTGACTTCCGAGCCGACCGGCACGGTCATCTCGGCCGGCTGGAACACCCACGGGCGCGCCTGGGTCACGACGTACGCTTCATACTTACCCGGCGCCACCTGCTTCATGCCCGGCTCGTTGAACGGCGCTGTGTTCTTCACCGTGTTGGGGTCGACCTGGGCGCTGGTGTACGGAACCTGGAAGCCAAAGGCAAAGGCCGACACCAGAACCGCCAGGAAGAAGACAATAATGACGGCCCCGCTCAGCCCAATCCACCACTTCTCGTAACGGTCGACATGGATCATAGCGTCCCTCCGCGTTCGAGCATGGTCAGGAACACCCAGCTCCACAGGATCACCAGTGTCACGAGAAACAGCAGCGTGAGGGTGATCGCGCCGATGGGATGCTGGGTCGGCTCCTCTTGAGTCTGTTTCTTCTGCATCTCTCCTCCTTCATGTAGCAGATTCATATGGACAGAATTAACAGAATTGACAGAATTATCCCGGTAATTGTGTCAATTCTGTCCATTCTGTCGATGGTCTTATTACCTCCGTAGGAGGTAACTGACGTCGGCGGCGATGTCGTCGGCGGGGACGCCGAGCGGGAACACCAGCCGCAGGTAGCCCTGACGGTCGATGACCATGACCGTGGCCGTGTGGTCGACGACGTAGCCCAGCGCCGAGTCGACGGTGCGCGGGGCGAAGAACACGCCGTAGGACGTCGCCAACTGCGACACCTGCTCCGGCGCGCCGATGAGGCCGATAAAGCTGGAGTCGAAGTGGGCCAGGTAGGACGCCATCTTATCCGGCGTGTCGCGCTGGGGGTCCACCGACACCATAAGCATCTGGACGTCGGCGGCCTGGTCGCCCAGCGCCAGCCGCGCCTGGCGGAGCGTCGCCAGCGTGGCCGGGCAGACGTCCGGGCAGTTGGTGTAGCCGAAGAACAGCATCACGACCTTGCCGCGAAAGTCGCTCAGGGCGACGGGGTCGCCGCGATGGCTGGTCATGACGAAGTTGGGAGCCGGGTCGGGCGATTGGAGCAGCAAGCCGTGGAAGGTATAGGGGCGCAGCGCTGCGCCCAGCCGCCAGCCGCCCAGGATAACGAGGGCCAGCAGCAGGGCGAGAACGAGCGCCAGGAGGGGCCAGGGCAGCGCCAGCCCGCGACGGCGCGGTAGAGAGAGGTCAGTCATGGGTAACACCTGAACACGTGCGCGGCCTCGTAGGCCAGGCGGGCGGCGCCTTGCGCGTTGCGCGCCTCGCTCGCCAGGTAATCGATGTCACGCAGGATACGCTCGGCGCTGATGGCCGAGAAGCGGTACTCGGAACGGATGACGCCAGAGCCGTCGACCAGGAACAGGCGGGGATCGACCGTCACCTGCCCACTGGCGTTGGGGCCGTAGTACACGCCAAACCCGCCCCCCACCACATCCTTGGTGCGCTGCGCGTCGCCGCTCAGCCACTCCCACGCTACGGGACCGGGAGCGCTCCGGACGGCGGTGTACTGGGCCAGGACGGGCGGCGTGTCGTGTTCGGGGTCCACGGACACGGTGACGAGGGCGATGTTGAGACCGTCGGGGCGGGTGGCGGCCAGCGACTGGCGCAGGCGCTCGACCTGGGCCAGCGACTCGGCGCACGGCGCGCCACAGCGGGTGGTGGCGAAGGAGTACAGGGTGACGACGCCGCGATAGTCTTCGCTAGTACGGCGGGCGCCGGCCTGGTTGGTCAGGGCGAAGCCGGGGGCGAGGCGGATGCGCGGCAGAACCTTGATGGGCCGCCAGAGGACGAAGCCGAGGATGGCGACGACGACGAGCGCCAGCAGGCCATAGGCCACGCGGGGGAGCCAGACGGAACGACGCCAGCGGGGGCGCAACTCAACTTGATCCAGGGTGTGAACTGTCATGCTCGGACTCAGCGCCTCCCCGCAACGGGGCGGGCGAGGCGCGCAACAACGTGACCAGGTCGGTCAGGGACAGGTCGATGACCTGACGGAGATCATCGACGACGGCGCGGTTGGTGTCCAGGGTCAGGTAGATGATCTTGAGGTGGCTGGCCCCAGGCCCCAACAGGGGCAGCGTATCCGGCGTCGCGGGCCGCACCGCCGCCTCGTCTACGATGAGCACGTCGGGGTGCGTCAGAGCGACCTCGGCGGGGACGTCGTGCCACGCGCTGACCGAGCCGACAATCGTGACCGACGGCTCCTGGCGCAGGGCATGCGCCAGGCCATCACGAAAAAGCCCTCGGCCGACCAGCAGGATGCGTGTCCCCATAGACGCAGTATAGCACGCCGCGTCATGGCTGTCGTCAGCCATCTGGCTATAAGTTAGGCCAAAACGGGGGGGAGGGGACTAGTCCCTTGGGGTAGCCAAAGGGGGAAGGGGATTAATCCGGTCGGAATGGCTCACCGCAGAGAGCGCGAAGGACGCAGAGGGAATGAACATTCTTCCTCCTCTGCGCCCTCGGTGTCCTCTGCGGTGAATACCGTAGCGCTGCCTACTGCCTTCCGGCTTCCGTCTACGGCGGGCCGCCGTGCCGCGCGGCCCAGGCGGCGGCCTCGGCGCGGCTGCGCAGGTGCAACTTGTCGAGGATGCTGCGCAGGTGAGCCTTGACGGTGTGGGGCGAGACGGCCAGGGCGGCGGCGATCTCTTTGTTGGTCAGGCCCTGGGCGATGAGACCCAGCACGTCGCGCTCGCGGTCCGTCAGGTCCTCGCCGCCGCTCTCCGCCGGTGGCGGGGCAGCCGAGAGGGCTGCGAACTCATCCAGCAGCTTGACGGCCATGCTGGGCGCGATCATCGCCGCGCCCTCGTAGACGTTGTGGATGGCGGCGACCAGCTCCTCGCTGCCCATGCTCTTGAGCAGATAGCCGCGCGCCCCCGCGCGGACGGCGGCGAAGAGGTGGTCGGCGTCTTCGGACACCGTCAGCATCAGGATGCGGGCATCGGGGAAAAGGGCACGGATCTGGCGCGTGGCCTCGACGCCGTCCAGGCCGGGCATCTGGACGTCCATCAGGATGACGTCGGGCTGTGTCTCCACCGCCCGCGTCACCGCCTCGGCGCCGTTCACCGCGCTGGCGACGACGGTCAGGTCGGGCGTATCGTTGAGGACGCGCGCCAGCCCCTCGCGGAACAGGCGGTGGTCGTCGGCAATGAGGATGCGGATCATGGCGCGCCTCGGCGGGGCACGCTGACGATGACCCGCGTCCCCTGGCCCGCGCCGGTGACGATGCTCAGCGTCCCGCCCAGCGTCTCGGCGCGCTCGCGCATCGACGCCAATCCGTGGCGGCGGTAGACCCGTTCGCCAGCGGGAGCCGTCGGCAGGCCGCGCCCATCGTCGGTCACTGTTAGCTCGACGTCGGCGTCGTCGCCCGTCAGCCGCACCACGACATGCCGCGCCTCGGCGTGCTTGCGGACGTTGGTCAACGCTTCCTGGGTGATGCGCAACAGTTGAACTGCCGTCTCAGCGTCGACGGCCAGACCGTCCGGCGCGGCGCTGAAGTCGGCGGCCAGTCCACTCTGGCGGGCGAAGTCGGCGACGTAGGCGCGCAACTGAGCGGCCAGGTCGCTCGGCCCCTCGACGCGGAGCCGCAGGCCGTCGATGGCCTCGCGGGCGTCGACGTAGGCGGCGCGGACCGATTGACGCAGTTCGGCTACCTCGCGGCCGGCCTCGTCGACGCGGCCCCGTTGCAGCAGCGTCTCCACGCGCTCCGTCTGAAGGCCGAGATACGCCAGCGTCTGGGCCAGCCCGTCGTGAATCTCGCGGCCCAGCCGGTAGCGCTCCTCGAAAACGGCCAACTGGCGGACCTGGGCGTGCAACTCGGCGTTGCGCAGGGCCAGCGCGGCCTGGCCGGCCAGGCTGATGAGAACGTCGGCGTGGGCGTCCTCGAAGACCAGCGGGTGGGTCGCGGCCAGGACCAACGCACCGAGGCGCTGGCCGTCGGCGACCAGGGGCACAGCGGCGGCCGACTGGAAGGGGTACTCCGGCGTCAGCGGCAGCGATGAGACGATGAGGGGCGAGGCGGCGGCGCGCGCCTCCTGGGCCAGATGGAGGGCGAGGCGGAAGCCGGGCGCGGCCAGGTCGTCGCCCAGCCCACGGCTGGCCTGGGCCGTCCAGGTGTCGTCGTCGCAGCGGAACAGGACGCCCGCCTGCACGCCCCACCCGGCGAGAGTCGCGTCGAGTACCTGGGCGGCGAACTGGTCGAGGGTCGGGGCGGTGTGGCCCACCCGGTCGAGCGATTGGAAGGCCTCTAGCTCACGCAGACGGAGGCGGCGGCGCTCGATGGCCGCGCCGATGCCGGTCTGGAAGGTAGTCAGCAGGCGAATCTGGTGGTCGGAGGGACCAACCGTAGAGGGGAAGTAGGCGACCACCGCACCGACGCGGTCCGCCCCCTGGACGAGAGGGGCGCAGACGGCGGACGCGATGCCCTCCTGGGCAGCGAGGGGTTGCAGCCCGGCGAACAGCGGGCAATCCGCGCCGGCGGTAGTCTTGAGGGCGACGCACTCGCGGCAGCGCGTAGCATCGATACCCGCGCCGATCTGGTGGCGCAGCGCAGCGACGTAGCCCGCGCTCAATCCCCAGGCGACGTCGAGGCGCAGGCGGTTGGTGTCGTCATCGAAGGAGACAATGGTCGAGGCGCAGGCGTCGGCGAGCTTGAGGGGGGCGGCGGCGGCCAGTTCAAGCAGGCCCGCCTCGCTGTCGGCGCGCGCCACCTGCTGCTCTAGGTCGTGGAAGGCAAGGAGCTTGCGGTGGTTGGCGTCGAGTTCCGCGTAGGCGGCGCGCAGTTGGACCTCGGCGGCAGCGCGCCGCTGCAGTTGGCGGGCAGCGAGGGCAACGCCGAGCGCGGCCAGCGCCCCGCCGACGACGGCGAAGGCGAGCCAGACGTGGGCCGGCGTCAGGGTGAGCGCGGGGAAGGCGGGCCGCCAGGCCAGGGCCACGCCACTCGCGACGGCGAGCGTCACGAGGGCGAGGAGCAACGGCCACGCCGCAGGGCGGGACCGGGCGATACGCAGGGCGAGCGCAGGGTGTCGCATAGGGCGAACAGTCAGGGTACGCAGGGATGGCGGGTCAGGGCCATCGCATGGCTAAGCCGTTAACCCTATTCTACCAGAGGTGGGCACAAGGCGCAAGCCCAGGCAAGATTGTCGACAGAATTGACACGATTGACCGGATGAGGACAGAGCATGAAAATTCTGGCGTTAAAGCAGACAGGCGGTGTATAATACGCGGCAGAAGGTGGTCTAAACCTATTCATTCGTGTGCCATAAGGACACACGTCCCCGTCGCTCCGATGGGGCGTGGTCCTTCGCCAATCCTATTTGCGATCCGGAAGGAGGATCAGGAAATGAAGCCCCGTCTGCTTCTCGTGTTCACCGTTCTCTTGATCGGCGCGCTCGCCCTGGCCGCGTGTGGCGGTGGGGGCGGCGCGTCCGCGCCAGCGCAAGCGCCAGCCGCCAAGGCCAACCCGACCAGCGCGCCCGCCGCGAAAGAGGCGGCGCCCGCT
>CAZLBQ010000259.1:2250-8791 GCA_964557745.1 uncultured Anaerolineales bacterium | reverse complement strand
CTGCCCCTTCCCTCACGCACTGAACCCATCCAGCTACTCATCTGCCGCCTGGGGCCGGGCACGACCGGCGGCTTGGACCTAGAGATGGTACGCCGCATGCAGGAACGTCTCGCTCCTGTGCCGGTCCTCGCCTACACCCCCGACCTATCCTACCGCGAGATGTGCCCGTCCCTGTCCGGCATCGCCGCCATTCTCCCCATGCCGTTCGAGATGGAGGAGCTGCTCGCGACGGTCGCGCGCCTCACGCGCTAGACTTCCGCGAGCGCCTGCCCCTCTTTACCCGACTCTCCTCCTCCGCCGACAACAGCGGCAACCGCACGGTGAACGTCGCGCCCTGACCTTCGACCGACTCGACGCCAATCGAGCCGTCGTGCGCCTCCACCAGTTGGCGGACCAGGTACAATCCCAGACCCAGGCCTGCCGTCTGGTCCTGATTCTGGTGGGTCACTTGATAGAAGCGCGAGAAGATGTGCGGCAGGGCGGCGGCGGGAATGCCGGGGCCATAGTCCTGCACCTGCAACTCGGCAGCCCCGTCCGCCGCCCGCAGCCGCACGTCGACGCGCTCCGTGTTCGGCGCGTATTTGACGGCGTTCATGACGAGGTTGGTGACCACCTGGCTCAAGCGCAAGCGGTCGCCCTGGACGCGGAGGGGCTGCTCGGGCGCCTGAAACGCGAGGGTAATCCCGTTCGTGAGCGGCCCCAGCGCCTCGACGGTCTGCCCCACCACCTCAGCCACGTCTACTGGCTCGAGGTTCATGCGCAGCTTGCCGCTCTGCAGACGGCCGACATCCAGCATGTCTTCGACGAGCGTATCAAGCTCCCGCACCGCTTCGAGAGCGTTACTGGCGTAGCGGTGGGGACGGTCGCCCGCCATCGGCGCGTCGATACTGCGCAGCAGCAACTCCAGGTAGCCCTGCGCCGAGGTGAGCGGCGTGCGCAACTCGTGCCCCGCCAGGGCCAGGAACTCATCCTGGAGGCGGCGCAGGCTGCGGTCGGTGATGTCGCGGATGACAACTACGCCCCACTGGACGTTCCCCTCGGCGTCGCGCACAGGCTGCCCATTGGCCTCAAAGTAGCGCAGGTCGCCCTTGGCGTCCACCAGGGTGAACTCCATCTGGAACGCTTCGCCCCGCGCCGCGCGCTGCTGGGGCGACGACTCAGCGGGGAGGGGCTGGCCGGTATCGTCGCGCAAGGACGGCGCCCCCGCGCCCAAGATCGCCTGGTAGGCGTTATTGTTCAGGATGGTCTGCCCCTCGCGGTCCACGACCAGGACGGCGTCACCGATACTGGCCAGGATAGCGGCCAGCCGCACCCGGTTCGCCTCGCTGACGAGACGCTGCTGCTCCAGCGAGACCGTCAGGTCCTGCAACTCGATGCTGCGCGCCTGCAAGTCGTCGTTAGTGGTGTTGAGTTCCTCGACGGTCGCCTGCAACTCCTCGTTGAGGGTCTCCAACTCCTCGTTGGTGGCCTGGAGTTCCTCGTTGAGGGTCTCGATCTCCTCGGTGGCGGCCTGCGCCTCCTCGCTGGCGACGAGCAGCTCCTCATTGGCGTTGCGCAGTTCGGTATTGGCGAGCGTCAACTCCTGGTTGGCCTCGACCAGTTGGCGGTTGGTGTCCGTCAAGCGCCGCACCTGGTTCAGCAGGTTGGCGGCCTCCTCGCGCTGGCGATCCGCCGTCTGCTCCAGGCCGCGCCGCTGTTGGACGACCGAGGTGATGTTCGTTACCAGGACGACAACGGCATCGCCGCTGGCCCCGACTTCCAGGCGCTCTGGATAGCAGCTAATCTCCAGGAACACCGGCTCGCCGGTAGCCGAATCGTTCGTCGCAATCTGGTAGGTGCTCCCGCCGGCCTCGCTACGGAAGGCGCTGTCGAGCGCCTGGCGCAGGGGCAAGAGGGGCACGCCCTGGACGAGGTGGATGAAGTCCTCGCCGATGGCCGTGGTGTGGATGCCGAGCAGTTGGCGCGCCACGCTATTGATGGTCAGGATATCGAAGCGGCGATTCACCACCACCAGGCCGATGGGCAGCCGCTGCATGATGGTGTCGGCCCGCTCGCTGGCGACGCGGGAGCGTTGCAGCTCGCGCTGCACCCGCGCCTCGGACTCGTCAGCGCCGGCCGACCAGGGCCGCTGTGCCGTCGTGCGCGGCGGGGGCGCGCCAAGGCTCGGCTTGAGGCGCGTCGGGGGAATCAGCACCCGCTCGCCCACGCGACGGTAGATTTTGAGCCGTGGCTCTTCGACGGTAAACAACTCGGCCAGCGGCGTGACGCTCTCAGACTTACCCAGCGCGAGGTAGCCGCCGTCGCGCAGCGAGAAGGCGAACAGCTGGAGGGCGCGGCGCTGCAGATCGGGGGTAAAGTAGATCAGGACGTTGCGGCACAGGGCCAGATCGATGCGCGGGAAGGGGGCGCGCTGCCCCAGGTCATGCTGGCCGAAGACCATCAGGCCCCGCACCGCCTTCTTGATCTCGTACGCCCCGTCCATGGGGGTGAAGTAGCGCGCCACTAAGGCGGGCGGCACCTGGGCCAGGGCCGTGGCGGGGTAGACGCCGCGCCGCGCGAAGGCGATAGCGCTGGCGTCCAGGTCCGTGGCGAAGATGCGCACCGTCAGGTCGTTGAGTTCATCCCCCAGCGCCTCACCGATGAGGATGGCCAGCGAGTACGCCTCTTCGCCCGTCGCGCAGCCCGCCGACCAGACGCGCAACTCACCGCTGCGCTGGGCGACCGGCAGCAACTCGGGCAGGATGTGGTCGCGCAGGTAGTCGAACAACTCGGGGTCGCGGAAGAACTCGGTGACTTTGATCAGGAAGCTGTTGACCAGGCGCTGATACTCGTCCGGGTTGCGCTGCAAGACCCGCAGGTAAGCGCGCAGGTTCTCGGAATTGGTGGCCACCATGCGCCGCTGCAGGCGGCGCAGGATGGTGGGCAGTTTGTAGCTGCCAAAGTCGATGCCGCTCCGCTCGCGTAGTTGCTCCAGCAGGGAACGCAAGTCGCGGTCCTTATCCGGACGGCTGATTTGATACGAGCCGACGAGGAGACCGCGTAGGAGCGCGCCGATGTTCTCGAGGTTGGCGACGATGTCGACCGTCGTCGGCGCCAGGGACAGGGGCATGCTGGGGAAGGCGGCCGTCTCTGGACTCTGGATGATGACCGTGCCGCCCGCGTTCTTCACGGCGCGCGCCCCCGCCGCGCCGTCCGTCCCTGCCCCCGTCAGGATGACGGCAATCAACCCCTCGCCAAAGACCTGCGCCGCTGTCGTGAGCAAGAGATCAATCGACGGCTTGGACAGGCCGACGCTATCCTCGCGCAAGCTGACCGCGTGGTCGGTGATCTCGACATTGCGGTTGGCGGGGATGACGTAGACGACGCCGGGTTCCAGGGTCGTCGTTCCCTCGACCGTCCGCACCGGCAAGGGAGTACGCGCACCGAGGATCTCGGCCAGATGGCTGACGCGGCGCGGGTCGACGTGTTGGGCGATGACCATGGGCGCGGGAAAGTCAGCGGGGACATGGGTGAGCAGCGTGGACAGGGCTTCCACACCGCCCGCGGAGGCGCCGATCACGACCAGGTGACTGACAGGGGACTGGGCTTCGGCTGTCATGATAACTGTCCTAATGCGAGCAGGAATACGGGGCGACGATACGCAAGTATATACCCCGGTGCAAGGTTAGCGCAAGAGAACTTCGACGGTCATCCCATGCCAGGCAGGAGAACTAGGCGGTCCGCGCTTCCCCCTCAATGTCGGCTCTCAAGCCGAGCAGCATCTCGCGGATGCGCTGGGCGTGGACTTCGGTCTCCGCCACGCGCTCACCAAAACGCCGGCTGGCGGCGTCCAGGCCAGCCTCGCGGGAACGCTCTTCCAGACGGCGATTGAGGGAGATGCTCTCCTCGAGCGCGCGCAGCGCCACCCACAGCGATGTCTCTAGCGCCTCGTCGTGGGCAGCCAGCAGGCTCTCGAGGGTGTAGGCGTGCCCGACGCGGCAGCGGAAGCGCACGATGTTATCCTCGTGGACCTCCCACAGCGTGCCGCTACAGTCGGGGCAGACGTAGACCGACGGCTTCCCCGGTCGCTCGTCGCCCGCCAGCGCCTCCGAGTCCAGGCGAGCCGCCTCAACGTCATGTTCGAGCCTATCGGACACCGGCCCTCCTTCCTGGGTGACAGGCGTAGCCGCCAATCGAGTCAGCAACGGTGGAATGTCGGCGCAGGGTAGGCAGTAGTCCACCTTGACGTAGCGCAGCGCGTTGTCGGGCATCCCCCTGTACAACGCGTCCTGGGGGTCCTGGACGATGGCCACCCCACCCGCCGCCTTCACCGCCGCCAGCCCGGACGTACCGTCGTCCAGCGTCCCCGACAGAATCACGCCCACGACGCGCGGGCCATAGGCAGCCGCCGCGCTGCGAAACAGCGGGTCGACGGCCGGGCGGTGGCGGTTCTCGTGCGGCCCGTGGACGACGCGCACGCGGCCTGGCTCGACCAGCAAGTGATGGTCGGCCGGGGCGACGTACACCTTGCCGTGCTCGATGACCATCCCGTCCACGGCCTGGGCGGCCGGCAACTGGCCCGCCCGGGTCAGAATCTCGGGCAGCAGGCTCCGCGCCTGGGCCGGAATGTGCAGCACGACGAAGACCGCCGCCGGCAGGTCGGCCGGCAGCCCCGCGAAGAGGGTCGTCAGGGCTTCCACGCCCCCCGCCGACGCCCCCACTACGATGATGTCATGTCCGGGCACTTGTCCCCCTTCAACCCCCCGCGGGGCAGTTCGGGTGGGGCGAACCTGGCTGTTCGCCCTGAGCAGACACACCGGCCTGCCCCTCCTGGGTAGCTGAAGCAAGGCGCAGACCAGCGCGCCTTGACGGGGGGGGCAATCACGTCTAGTATAGCACCGAAGATAAGTATTGAGAAAGCTGTGACAAAGTAATTTAACACCCCACTGGCCTCAGTCTTGCTGATATTGACTAGCAGGACCGCGCTCGTGAAACGCTGTTCACATGGCGTCGAGTCCGTTAAAGGAGGCGAGATGGAACTGCGTTTTTGCACCCTCGGGCAGTTTACGCTGTCCCGAGATGGTCAGGTCGTGCCGCGTGCTGCCTGGGGGACGCACCGCGCCGCGATGCTGTGTCGGGTCTTGCTCACCTACCGCCACACGCGGCTTCATAAGGAGCAGATCCAGGACTGGATCTGGCCGCACGCTGGTCCGGACGCGGCGGCGCGCAACCTGCGTGTGGCGTTGAGCGAACTGCGCCGCATCGTCGAACCCCAGCGCGGACGACAGGACACGAGCCACTTTATCGAGAACGGCGGCGACACCATCCGCCTCAACTGTGAGGGCATCTGGATCGACAGCCACGAGCTGTTGCTCGCTGCCCAGCCCCACCCCAACGCCGCGACCCTGGAGACCCTCCGCGCCGCCGCCGACCTCTACCAGGGCATCTACCTGCCCGACGACCTGTACGCCGACTGGGCCCAGGTCGAACGCGAGCGGCTCGCCATCGCCTACGAGACCGTCCTCTCCCATCTCGCTGAAGCCTACGCCCAGCGCCAGCGGCCCGACGAGGCGCTGCACGCCGTCCGCCAGGCTCTGGTCGCCCATCCCACCAGCGAGCGGCTGACCGAGCAGGCCATGCGCTTCGCCTGTGTGTGCGGCGACCCGGCGCAGGCCCTCGCCGCCTACGACCGCCTGGTCGCGGCGCTCGCCGGTGAGTTGGGTGTCGCGCCGTCCGCGCCGCTGACTCAGATGGCCGACGACATCCGGACCGGCCACCATCCAACAGCGGTCGCAGCGGCGGCCTTGCCGCCGCTGCGACCGGCGGCCCGGCATTCCGCAGCGGGTCGGGCAGACGAATTGCTGGGGCTGCTCGAGCAGTCCCAGCAACTCCTCGCCGAGATCGAGGCCGCCGTGCTGCGCATGCGCTCGTCGCGCCACGCGCTCAACGTCCACGCCGCCCAGGCGCGCCAACTCCAGCAGCAATTGCGGCGCTCGGCGTCACTCTCATAGCCACGTCCTGGTTGGCGCCTGGCGCGGGGATCAGAGCGAGATTGCTCTGGTCCCCGCGTCCGTTTTGCCCTCGGAGCGGAAGGGGGGAGGGCATGCGCGCCTGTTACGGGACCGCAGTCCCAGTGGCGATGGGGCGGGGCGTCCCCGTCCCGCCCGGCGTCGTCGTGGGCACACCACCGCCGCTGAGGTTGTAGCGGAAGTCGACGTAGGCGACGCCAAAGAAGCTGAAGGTCTGCGTCGTCATCCGCATCGTGCCCGACCCGGCGCACGGCGCCAGGCCGAAGCCCGCCTGCTGAACCCACGTTGGCGACGGAACGATTCCACCGTCGGAGAGGGTGATGGTCTCGCCGGCGCGGAGATTGACCCCAGTGATGACGCCGTTGCCGTTCTCGTCGACGACGACGGTGCGCGTCGTGCCGTCGGGCAGCGTCGCCGTCAAGGTCGTGCCAAACAGCGGCCAGTCGGTGCCCCGGTTGAAGAACCCGTCGCAACCGAAGTCGATGAAGGCGCGGATGACGATGATGCCGGCGCAGATGTTACCGCCCCCAGGC
>CAZLBQ010000259.1:0-2150 GCA_964557745.1 uncultured Anaerolineales bacterium | reverse complement strand
GGTGTCACGGTGCCCGTCGCACTCGGCGTGCCGGTCCCCGGCGTCACCGTCCCCGTCGCGCCTGGTGTGCCCGTGCCCGGTGTGACGGTACCGGGCGCGATGACGGTTCCCGTCGCCAGAACCGTTCCGGTCGCGCCTGGCGTGCCGGTCCCCGGCGTCACAGTGCCCGTCGCGCCCGGCGTGCCCTGCTGCAGCGTGATGCGGATCAGGGCTCCCGTGGCGGGCTTGGGCGCGATGCCGCCCGGCACGGTGTTCACCTCACCAAAGTGAGTGATGTAGAGCGTCCGACCGTCGGCGCTGAAAGTCGCGTCCGTCGGGCGGAACAACGCCTGACCGAGCGTGCTCGTGGCCGGGCTGGTCAGGAAGGGCACGGCGCTGCCGCCCGCCGCCGAGACCAGGACCACCTGGTGGCCGCTGGTGGCGGTGGCGCCACTGGCCGTCGGCGGCGTCAGGTCGCCGAACTGGGCCACGAAGGCCGTCCCGAGCGGCGCGAACGCCGCGTTGCGCGTAAAGTCCAGGCCTACCGCCGTCGAGTGCCGCGGGAAGGTGGCCGAGGGCATGCGCGCGAGGGCCGGCGGGTTCAGCAGGACGGGCTGTGGGTTGGAGTGCGTCTCCGGCTTGACGCGGGGGTCGGTGATGGGGATACCGGCGACGAAGTCCGGCCAGCCGTACCAGCCGCCCTGGACGACCTGGTACAGGCTGTCGGGGCCACCCGACGGGCGCTGGCCCGCGTCGTCGGGGCCTTGCTCGGTCACGTACAGCGTGCCGTCGGACGTGAAGGCCAGGCCGTAGATGTTGCGGAAGCCGTCGGCGTAGACTTGCAGACCGCTGCCGTCGAGGTTGGCGCGCAGGAGCGCGCCGTTACACAGTGTCTGGCCCTGCACCACCTGGCCGCGCGTGCTGGGCGTGCCGAAGGGCAGGAACGCGCCGGTCGTGACGGTGTCGGTCACCGGCCGCGTGAGCGGGTTGCCCATGGTGTAGTTCACACCGGCCAGCGTCAGGTCACGGCACGGAGTATCGTGACCTTGCGGGAACTGCGGCAGCCAGCCAAAGGCGTAATCGTTGAGGTCCACGACGCCCATGTTGGTCGCCGTACCTTGCGTGATGTACAGCTTGCCGTCCGGCCCAATGGCGATGTTCTCGTTGTAGTGCTGGCCGAACGACGGCAGACCCGTGATGATGTTCGACACCGCGCCCGTGTTCAGGTCGACGCGCGAGATCGTGCCGCGGTGGGAAACGAACAGGGTCGTGCCCGTGATGGCCAGACCCGCGATGGGCGAGGTGAAGGCCCCCGAGGCGATGACCGTCGGCGCGCCCGTCGTCGACAGACGCAGCACGCGCGGCGGGGCCTGGACCTGACCGTACGAGAAGCCGGCTTCGGCTACATAGACACTGCCATCCGACCCCGTCGCCACCGCCGACGGGAAGCTCAGCCCGTTGGCGACGATGTCGGCGCGGTAACCGGCGGGTAGTTGCAGATCGGACGCCTGCAGCAGCCGACCCGGCGTCGGGGCGCTCGGTCCCGCACCCAGGCTCAGAAGGGCGAGGTTGATGGCCGTCAGGCCCACCTGACCGTGAGCCACCATCTCGTCGCGCCACAGCGGAACGTTGGCGTCGGGACCGCTGATGATAAGCTGCGCCAGTTCGTTGGCGCTCGTCACCTCGTTGAGCGCGCCCTGGACGAGGCGGGCCGTCGCGCCGCTGGTCATGCCCAGGGCGGCCTGGAGGCGAGTCTGGACACGCAGACCGATGGGCGCCGCCGACGTGACGGCAGTGCGGATGGCAGCGGGGTTGTCATCGACCGCCGGGCTACCGACAATGGCGTTGACCTGGACCTGGTCGGTGAGGGCCTGGGTCAGCTCCAGGACAACGCCGCTGGGGGTGCCCACGGGGGTGAGCGTCGCCTCAGGCGTTCCCGTGCCTCCCTGGGCCAGTGTCGACGCCTGGCCGGAGGGAATCCCGAGCAGCAGACCGACGAAGGCCACCGAGACGAGCACCGACGCCAAGAGCGTCGCGGTGAAAAAGCGCCGCGACGCGAAGAGGGAAGGGCGATTGGACATACAGCCTCCTTAGGACGAGCGCCCCAGCAGGATGGGGGTGAGGCGTGACGAACGAGCGAGTGAGGGGGTATTCGATGGCTCGGGCTATCG
>CAZLBQ010000258.1:0-8806 GCA_964557745.1 uncultured Anaerolineales bacterium | reverse complement strand
GGCGGAAGGCGGAAGGCGGAAAGCAGAAGGCGGGGGGCAGAAGGCGGGCTGCTGGGCGAGATGCAGGGGCTGGTGGCGAAGAGCCTGGTGCGGCGGGTCGAGGAGGGCGGGACGCGCCGCTACACCATGTTCGAGACTATCCGCGAGTTTGCCGGGCGGCGGCTGCGCAAGGCCGGGGAAGAGGCGGCGCTGCGCGCGTGCCACGGTGACTACTTCCTGGGACTAGTGGAGCGGGAGCGGCAGGTGGCCGAGGGGCCGGGGCTGGCGGAGGCGTTGACACGGCTGGAGACAGAGCGCGGCAACCTACGCGCCGCCCTCGACTGGTTTGCCGAGGCGGTGGACGACCCCGAACCGGGACTCCGAATGGCCGGTTCGCTCTACCAGTTCTGGTGGAACCACGGGCCACTGACCGAGGCGCGCGCCATCCTCGACCAGATGCTCGCGCGGCCTGGCGCGGAGATGACGCAGGCGCGGGCCACGGCGCTCGTGGTCGTCGGCACGGTGGACCAATACCAAGGCGATTATGAACAGGCGCGCGTCAATTTCGAGGCTGCGCTCGAGCTGCGGCGTGGTCTTGGCGATGTTACCGGCGTGACTAAGGTGCTGAACAACTTGGGGTTCTTGGAACGGATACAGGGACGCTACGTCGAGGCCCGCATGTACCTGGAGGAGTGTCTACACCAAGCTGAGGCCATCGGCTATCGGACGATCATGGGCTATGCCCACCAGCACCTCGGCGAAGTGGCCCGCCGTCAGGGTCAGCTTGCCGAGGCCCAGGCGCATCTGGAGGAGGCGATTGACATCTTGCAGCATGTCGAGGATGCCTTTCCCCTCCCCTTCTGCTACCTGGGTCTCGGCCGCGTCGCGCTCGCCTGCCAGAGTTATGACGAGGCGCGCCAGTGGCTACGAGAAGCATTGCATCTCTTCGTGCGTCACACGGGCCGCCAAGGGCTTGCCTGGACGCTCAACGAGTGCGCCGCTCTCGCGATAGCGTTGGGTAAGGTGGAGCGCGCCGCCCGGCTGCTCGCCCGAGCCGATACCCTGCTTCAGGAATACGGCGGCGCGCTATCCCCCGTCGATCAGCTTGACTGCGATCAACTCCTCGCTGCCCTCCGCGCTCGCCTGCCGACGGCGGCTTATGAAGCGGCCTGGCAGCAAGGACAAGCCCTCACCCTTGATGCTGTCGTCGCCGAGGCCCTGGCGGTGTGAGTGTCACGTCAGAATCTGGTACGGACCACTCGGCTCGTAGACCTGGACACCATGCCGCATGAGAATGCGGGCCACCTCATCGTAGATGTCATCGGGAATGGCGCCACGAGGTGTGAAGCCGGCGACGAAGATAGGTATCTGCTTCTTCAGCGCCTGACGGATGCCTCGAACTGCGTCAAGCTGACCTGGTTGGTTGAAGATGGCGGCCACGATGGCTTCGGCGACGGGGCCTTTGTTCATCACGGAGGGGAGGGCCACGTCTCGCACCACGCCGTACACGACGAGCTTGCCAAACGCTCGTCGCGTGTTGTACTCCCTGCGATTCCGCAGTGTCTCATCGACAAAGCGGCGCAATGGTTCGCTGCCCGTCTTGTGGAGGGCGACGTCGACATCGGACGCGAGAATCAGGCCGCATTTGTAGCCAGGCTTGTAGGGCAACCCGAGAATACGGGCGGGCGCCAGGGCTTGGCTCAAGGCCTCAGCCGCTTCCGGCGCCCGCTCCAATTGCTCAATCGGACCACATGCAGAAGCGCCCATAGTACCTCCTCGTCACACTGCTGCGACGGACTTGAAAAAGGCTTGTCCGACTTGCGTCATATCACCGTTGGGGAGGTGAGGGATAAAGTAGTAACCGCCCCCCATCCCCAACGCGATGGGCCGAGGCATGTCCGCATCTGGTTCTCGTGAGGATGCGATCACCTGCGGGTCGATGATCTGGCCGTCTCGCACCGGTCGTGTCATCAGTTCAGGACCTATCTCCTCTGGTTCATCCCCCCGTTGTATACCCTTCTCTGAGGCCAGCAATTTCACCAGCGCCCTTCGCTCGGCGCTCGTCAACCCCGCGCGCCCGTCCGGCACCGGGAAGCTAGCCTTATTGAGTTGGTCCTTCTTAATGCGCTCGAAGCCCGCGTTGACATCACGCTGGAAGGCGATGAAGAGAAGCCCGCTCTGCCATAGCTCATCTTCTGTCGACCCAGGCTCGGCATAGTTATAGCCTCGCCGGAAGATCAGAGTCGTCTGGAGATTATCGTTGCCATCCTCGTGACGGGGGTTCGCCTTGCGCACGTGGGTCCAGACCGGACAGCGCTCAGCGATGTCGCCGTGGGAGGGCTTCCCTGTAGGCTGGCCGTCCCTATGGTCAAATAGGGATGTCATCGGGTTCCGCTGCTGAAGCATGGACGTGTTGTAGCGCTTCAATAAGTCCCAATCCGCGCCAGGATTGGCAGACATGGACGCAAGGTAGGTCTTCAGCGTTGTCTCTTGATCACTAGACCAAGCCCCGCGCAATACCCCTAAATTGACCGGCTGCTGCCCGGCCAGTTTGTCCTCAAGCTGGCGGAGCAGTTCGCCAACACGGGTGTCTTCTGTAGGAGACAGTGTGCCGCGTAGCAGGCCTGTGGCCTTACTCCGCCCAATCCAGGCTTCCTGGGTCTGCCAGCGAAGAGCCTGCCAGCCATCGAGATCCAGGGCAATCTTGTCAAACACCATAAACGTACCCGGAAGCAGGCCTTTGCTCATCCAGACCGCTGTGTCGAAGGCCGGTGAGCGGTCATAGGGGTTGGATAGGCCATCGTGGAAGCCGAGCATGTTACGGCCGTTGGCGCGGACAAAACCGGCATGTGTGTCCACGATGTGCGCCCAACCGGCCACGATGGACTGTATCGCTTTATGGCGGGTCGAGTCGTCGGCAACCGGGCTGGTGTCGCTAGCGTTGCCGAGGACGGCCTGGTTGAAGTCTGTCGCAGCAGAACACAACTGGATGATCATATCGGCCTGATGTCCGCCCGGTAGTTGCCAGCCTGGCATCAGCCTATCGCCTAACTCATCAGGGGCCGGCATGGCTTTGAGGCCAGGGGGTTGGCTGATTTGGAGCTTGTCGAAAAAGCCAGACCCGAAGCCAACGGTCGCACTGAAGTGGACGTCGGAGCCAGCCGCCACCTGAGTGTCATTCAGGAAGGCGCCGAGCGCCTGTAGCCCCTGCTGAACAGAGGGGCGATCATCCGAGGCGAGATTGAGACGAACGAGCAACACGTAGGGCTGCATCCGCTGGCGAGGGAATTTGATACCGCGTTGCGGCTGCCATTCCAGTTGGCTCCCGGTCTCTGGATTTGTCGGCCCGACTTCGACCCGGCCCACGCTGACTGGCTGCGTCATGTGTTCCTCCTGTGGATGACGAGCGGTTGCCGCGATACGCCTATTCAACCACATTAATGCGGGAAGAACGAGACCGCTTTCCGATACAGGAACAGGGGCTAGGGGTTAGGGGGCAGGGGCCAGGGGGGGAGGCGGAAGGGGAGGAGGCGGAAGGCGGAAGGCGGGGGAGGCCGACTGAAGGCGGCGCTACAAGGCGGCGCTACAAGGCGGCGCCACAGGGGGGGCGGGGGGAGGGGTGGGCACGTCAGCGGGGGTGGTCCCAGTCCCAGGTCCAGACCCAGGCGAGGTAGTCGTAGACGGGCCGGCTGCGGAACTGGAGGGCCAGCTCGCGGTTGAGTTTGTGGCTGACCTCGCTGCCGTTGAGGCTGCCCAGGTGGACATAGCCCTGACCGCCGACGCGGGCGAGGACGAGCTTGTTGTGGATGCCGAGGCGAGTCGGGTTGCCGGTGCGGCACTGGAGGTCCAGGGCCTCGGCGACGGCGACCTCGTTGACGTAGATGCACGTGGCGCGGTTGGCGCGGGGTTCGCCAGGCTGGTCGAAGAAGCTGTCGAGGAGGAGGCGGACGGTGGTCCCGCGCCGCGCGGCGGCCAGGTAGGCGTCCAGGCGCGGGTTGGGGTCGGCGGCGGGCGACGCGGAGACGACACCCCACCAGGGCGGCTCCTGTAACTGTTCGACCAGGACGGTGTCGCCCGCCCCGGCCCGCGCCAGCAGCCCCCGCAGGCCGTCGCGGCGGCGCAGGCTGTTCTCGGGCGACTGAGCCAGCTCGAAGTCGTCGGCCCAGGCGATGAGCGGCAGCGGGGCCAGGATGGCGTAGCCCGCGCCACCGGTGGCGGCGGGCGGAACGTAGCCGGGCGGCGGCGGGCCGTAGACGGTGTCGCAGGGGTTCCAGGCGACGAGGTCGCGCCAGCGGAGGTTGGTGTCGCGGGCGAACAGGGCCGCTGCGTGGGCGACGAGGGCGGGCTGCTCGGTGAGCAGGACGACGCCGCGTTGGCCCAGCGTCCCGTCGCTGAAGTCGTCGCTGGGGAGGCTCTGCGGGGAGAAGTTCTCGGACAATAGGAGCAGCCGCCGCCCGTCGAGGACGGCGAACTTGGCGTGCTGCGAGCGGTAGCGAGGCCGCCCACCGCGGGCGCTGCTCATGAACAGCACGCGCCCGCCGGCCTGGGCGACGCGCGACGCGGCCCAGCGGTCGGCGTCGGCCAGGCCGCCGGCCGGCGCGCCCTCCAGCAAGACCGTCACGCTCACCCCGGCGGCGGCCCGCGCGGCGACGACGTCGGCCAGGCCGGGGTGGTCGAAGGTGTAGAGTTCCAGTTGGATGCTGGTCTGGGCCGCCTGCAAGGCGTCGCGGACGACGGCGAAGCCGCTGTCGGGGGTGAGGGCGACGGTCACCAGGGCCGGGTCGGGAGCGCGAAGGGGCTTGAACGCCGTCGTGTCCCAGGCGGGGTAGCGGACCTTGCGGCCGGCAATGGGGTCGGCCGGGTCGGATGCCCAGTCGTCGGCGCGGTCGGTGTCGGGCAGCGGCTCGCCCGTGGCCTCGTCGGTCTTGCGGGAGAGGATTTGCCCGCCCTCGGCAAAGCCATAGGGATGCCAGGGGAAGACGCCGGGGCCGGTCCAGCCCAGGGTGGCTGGGCCGTTCTCGTAGACGAGGGCGTCGATGACGATCCCCTGGGGGTCGGTCAGGCTGAGCCGCCCGCCGTCATCCCCTAGATGGAACGGCGCGCCGTCGAGGTGGGGCAGAGAAGGGTCGGTAACGGGGCCGTACTCGCAGGCAGGCGGGAAGCCAAACGCCGCCTGGAAGGCCACAGCGCTATAGGCGCACCACAGCGTCTCACGTGGGGGTAGGAGCAGCGGCGGGAAGACAACGCGCTTGCTGCCGTCCGACGCGGCCCAGTTCACGAGGTCGACGGTATCGGGGCCCGGGTTCCAGAGGTGGAAGGCTTCGTCGGCATCGGCGGCGGCGTAGCCGTCGTAGAACAGGGCATTGAGGCGGACGGGTGGGTGGCGCAGGTCGCGGTGGACCTGGACGGTGGGGAGGAAAAGGGCAAACTCGCCCTGGGGACGGGCCGGCGACGACGCCAGAGCGAGGCAGAGGAGGGCGATGATGGCGGCCCAATGGCGGGGGGAGCGCCCCATGGAGCAGTCTCCAGGCGAAGCGGCGGCGGGTTCCGGAGCGCCGCGTGTCCTTCCTGGCTCCCGATTATACGAGGCGCCCCCAGGCAGTCAAGATAGCGGGAGCGCAACTAATTTCACGCCCGCTCGTAGAATCCCATGTGATTGCCCGCGCCCGCCAAGCTGACTATAATGGAGGGGCAGACGCGCCGACCGTCAAGCCCTAAAACACAAGGAGTGTTTCCTATGCCAAGTATTTTCGACCGCATGAGCACGATCATCCGCGCCAACATCAACGATTTGCTGGACCGCGCCGAAGATCCCGAAAAGATGCTGAACCAGATTCTGCGCGACATGGAGACCGCCATGGGCGACGCGCGCATCCAGGTGCGCGACATGCTGGCCCAACAGAAGATGCTGGAGGCTGATGTCAAGCGGGTCTCGGACCTGCGCGACGAGTGGCAGCGCAAGGCCGAACTGGCCGTCGGCCAGGGGCGCGACGACCTGGCCCGCGAGGCGCTCAAGCGCAAGAACGACTACGCCGCCCAGGACGACGTCCTCCAGGCGCAGTTGACCGACCAGCAGGCCCTGGTCAACAAGCTCAAGGGCGACCTGGTCCAGCTCGAGTCGAAGTACGAGGACGCCAAGCGCCAGAAGGACACGCTCATCGCGCGCCAGAAGGCCGCCCGCGCCCGCGAGCAGATGGCCGACACCGCCTCCAAGATCAAGGAGATCCCCGACTACAGCGGCGAGTTTGGCCGCTTCGAGCAGCGCATCCGCGAGCAGGAGGCCCGCGCCCAGGCGTCAATGGAGATGGCCGACGCGCGCCACGCGGCCGACAAGGAGTTCGAGGAGTTGGCGGACCCGGCGATTGAGGATGAACTGGCGGCGCTCAAGGCAAAGGTCACCCCCAAGACGGCCTCTGCCAAGCCGGCCGGCTCGGCTGATCCGGCGGTCGAGGACGAGCTATCCGCGCTCAAGTCGAAGCAGAACCCCAGCCAGGGATAGCAGGCCAGCGAGGCGAAATTTGCGCCGGGATGGGTTTCCTGGTAAAATACGCGGCGGAGTGGGGGAACGAGCGACAAGACGCTACGTTCCCCTTGCGCGTATAGCGACCTTCGTGGTTTTGTGTCATTTGTTCCAAGGTGTCTTCTGGCCCCGTCTGCCAGGGAGTATGACCTAGTTTGGAGACGGCTTTAAGTCGTTAGTTTGCGTTCGGGCGAGTGTCCATGACAGGGTACCCTTTGTTGTCCTGCTTGTTCCTCTAACCCGCCGACCAGGGCTGCGCCCGATCTGCAAGTCGTCTGTGGCGCAGCCGAGAATAACGACGATAGCCACACTATGATATGCCCCCATTGTGGCGCGACCCTGCGACGCGCCGATAAATCGTGCCCTCGCTGCCACCGCCGAGTGGCTCAATCGCGCCGACACTGTCCTGCCTGCGGCGCGACGGTTGCCCCCAACGCGACGACGTGTGATATGTGCTCCGCTCCGCTCCGGCCGGCTCGCCCGGCGGGCCTGGTGCGGGTCGCCGAAGTGGTGAGCGCCCTGCTCATCATCGCCGTCATCATCGGCGCGGTCGTTGTGTTTCGCGGTCGCAGCGACCTTGACCTCAGCCGCGCGCTGGACATCGGCCAGCCGAATGTCCCGCCGCCGGGCCAGCTCGCGCTGGGCGGCACAGCCACCCCGTTCCCGACGCTGACCCTCACATCGCCGCCGCCCACGCGCACGATAGCGCCGACGTCGCCGGCGCCGGACACGCCACTGCCCACCGCACCGCCAACGCAGACCCCTCTGCCGCAGACGGGTGGACCACCGCCGCGCCCCGAGTCGACATACATCATCCAGAACGGGGATACGCTGCTCGGCATCGCCTACAAGAATAACGTGAGCCTCGATCAGCTGCTTCAGGCCAACGGCATCGCCAATGTCAACGCCTTGATCCTGCCGGGGCAGACACTGACCATTCCGCGCGAGGGCGACCCCCAGGCAGCCCAGCCCGCGCCGCCGCCGGCGGTCGCGGCCGAGGCGACCCAGACGCCGCCCCCGCCCCAGCCGACGCAGAACAGGGAGCCGGTGGGCCGTCGGACGTACACCATCCAGAACGGCGACTCGCTGTGGTCCATCGCCAACCGCTTCAACAAGACGGTGGATGACCTCGTCGCGCTCAACGGCTTCAAGTCGACCAACCAGTTCCTCGGTGTCGGCGATACGATTCTCATCGACCCCGGTGTGACGCCGACACCCTTCCCACCCACGGCGACGCCGGTCCCACCCACGGCGACCAATACCGTCGCGCCGACGCCCGTGCCGACGGATACCCCGGCCCCGACATCGACGCCTATTCCCCTGCCGACGGCCACGACGCAGATTGTGCTGGCCCCGACAGCAGCCGTGACGACGACGGCGGGGCTGACCACGACGGCGACAAGCGACACGACGATTGCCCTGTCCAAGTACCCCGCGCCGGTGCTGCTGGGCGTGCCCGATAAGACGACGGTCCAGGGAAAGCAGGCGGTCCCGCTGTTGAACTGGACGTCGGTCGGCGTGCTGGCCCCGGATGAGTACTACGTCCTGCGCATCAGCACAGTCCGCGACGGCAAGCCGACCAGCGAAGAGGCGTGGGTCAAGGCAACAGGCTGGCGGATCGCCGAGAGCCTGCGGCTGGCCGACAAGGCGACGGAGCCTATGGTCTATACCTGGGACGTGACGGTCAAGCGGGTCAATGGGAAGACCGCGGACGGCAAGGGCATGACCGGCCCGGCCCTCAGCCCGACCAGCCCGACCTACCAGTTTACCTGGACGCCGTAGAGAGGGTGATAGGGAGAAAAAGTGAGCAGCGCCGCATTGATGCGGCGCTGCTCACTTTTTCTCCCTCTTACTATATCACGGGCCGGTCATTGGGTTGTTCACATTCTGGTAGGCTTTCAACCAGAGATCTATCTGGTCGTCCACTTCCTTCTGCTGGCGCTCGAGGCGCTTGCGCTGGAACTGGGCAATGCGCTCGTTGATCTCGGCGCGGACGCGGCGGGGGTCCTCGACGAAGTTCCACGTCAGCCGGCCCTGCTGGCCGGCGGTCTGGATGAGGACGTTGCCGTAGTTCAGAAACTCGGCGATGGGGCTGGGGATGATGTAGCTGACGTCCTGGATGGCGTCGAAGCCGGCCTGCTTGGACACCTCGCGCAGGTACAACGGCAGGCGCTCGATATCGATCACCGACGACTCCGTCAGGACGTACAGGTCGTTGCGATAGTCCTCGTACTGCCAGAGGACGATGCCCAATACCACCACTTCGACCACGACCAGCGCGAAAAAGAGCCAGTCGCTCGACGTGAA
>CAZLBQ010000257.1:0-8809 GCA_964557745.1 uncultured Anaerolineales bacterium | reverse complement strand
CTGCGACGAACAGCGAACGAACGAGTGCGTTCAACCTACTCCTCCATAGGGTCTAGCTAGGGTGTGGCTTTGGGCGCGGCGCCGCCGGCTGGGGCGGGCGTCGACGTTACAATCTCGATGGGGATGGACTGGCCCGAGCCTGCAGTAACCTGGATGACGGGCGCGGCTCCACCAGGGGCCGCCGGAGTGGGCGCCGCCGCGCGAGAGCTGTTCTGACCCAGAGCGAAGCCGAGCATCACAATCGCCAGGATGATGACCAGCACGATGGGTACCAGCAGCCGCCAGTTGTTGTACCAGGGCGTCTCAGCGACGGTCGGCGTGCGGCGGACGCGCCGCGACTCGAACTGCGGGCGCTCACGCGGACGGACGGGCCGCGCCGTCGTCGGCGTGGGCCGGGGCCTGGGACGAGGGGTGGCGCTGGATGAGGGCTGCTCTTTGGGTTCGGAGTCCGGGATGTCTGGGCGTTCGGTCACGGAAGCACCTCTTACCTAGTGAGTGATAAGGGATAAGGACAGGGCATAGCGCCATCAGGCCGGGGCCGTGGGCGTGGGCACATGGGCCGTCTCGGGCTGAGTGGCGCTCTCGGCCCCGTAGCCATGATGGTTGAGCGGCGCGCCCAGGCGGATGACCCTGTCTGGGGCCGCGCCGTCGGTGACATTAACGGTATCCACCACAAGTGGCGCGTGGTCGACAATCCACGGCCAGTCGTAGGCGCTGTGGGCGACGACGATGACGACGAGGTCGGCCTGGGCGAGCGTCGCGGCGTCCAGCTCGACACACGTCAACTCGCGCGTCGCGGGCAGGAACGGGTTGCCACCGATGCGGAAGCGCGCCACGTGGGGGTCGTGGAAGCTGACGTCGGCCCCCTGCGCCAGCAGCAACTCGATGAGCCGCTCGGCAGGCGAGTTACGCGCGTCGTCGACATCCTTTTTGAACGCGACGCCGAGGGCCAGGATACGCGCCCCGCGTACCGTCTTGCCCCGCCGCGCCAACGCCTCGGCGACGAGGGCCGCCACATGGTGGGGCATGGCTTCGTTGGTCTCGGCGGCAAGTTGGATAAACTTGGTGAAGAAGTCGTACTCGCGCGCCTTCCACGATAGATAGTACGGGTCGACCGGGATACAGTGGCCGCCGACGCCGGGGCCGGGGTAGAACGGCATGAAGCCGAACGGTTTGGTGCGGGCCGCGCCGATGACCTCCCACATGTCGATGCCCATGCGCTCGCTAAGCAGGGCCAGTTCGTTGACCAGGGCGATGTTCACGCTGCGGAAGATGTTCTCCAGCAGCTTGGTCATCTCGGCGGCGCGGGGTGTCGAGACGAGGTGGATGTGTGGGTTGATGGTGCGCAGGACCGCCGCCGTCAACTCGGCACAGGTTGGCGTGACCCCGCCGACGACTTTGGGGGTGTTGTAGACCGTGTAGCCGTGGGCGGTGCCGGGGTCGATGCGCTCTGGCGAGAAGGCCAGGTAGAAGTCCCTGCCTGCCTTGAGGCCGGTGTGTTCCAGAATGGGCTGGACCACTTCCTCGGTCGTACCTGGGAAGGTCGTGCTCTGTAGGACGACCAGTTGCTCTGGGTGGAGGTGATCGGCAATGCCCTGCGCGGCGTGGACGATGTGCCGCAAGTCGGGCGTCTTCATCTTGTCGAAGGGCGTCGGCACGCAGACAAAGACCACGTCGGCCTCGCCGAGGACGGCGTAGTCCGTGGTCGCGCGCAGGCGACCCGCGGTTAACTGCTGCTGCACGCTCTCCGACGACACGTCCTGGATATAGCTCTGCCCCGCGCGCAGGCTGTCTACCTTACGGCTGTCGAGGTCGAGGGCCGTGACGGGGAAGCCCGCGTCGGCCAGCGCCATCGCGAGCGGTAGGCCGACATAGCCCGCTCCAATGACGGCAATGTGCGCCGTTCGGTTTTCAATGCGTTCGCCTAGACTCACACTGACTCCTAGCTCACAGTAGTGCAATAAACTCATCTACAGTCAGACCAGCTTGTCGGATAATCGCTCGCAGGGTTCCCTTGTCAAGTTGTCTGTGACTTGGGACGGTCAACTATGCCACTGGTTCGTCTCTGACAAGGACAATGTGGCTGCCTCTCTGCCGTACAACCGAGAAACCTTTGCGGCGTAGAGCTTTGACACACTCCTCGCCTGATACAACTGGTAGCCTACTCATACGGCGACGAGAATAGCTTCAAGGGCATCCTCTGGCACAGGCTGACCTCTTTCCTTCAGCACCTCGACATGCAATTCGATAGCCTCTCGGATGTTGTCAATCGCCTCTTGCTTCGTCGCGCCCTGGCTGATGCAGCCGGGCAGACTGGGCACTTCTGCCACCCAGTAACCGTCCTCACCAGGATACAGAACCACTTGACGCATCGGGTCTCTCCTCACTTCGCCGTTGTGGTCGGTGGGCGCAACGCCTCGGGACGGACACCACTGGCCTCGTTGATCCAGGCGTGTTCCAGGCGGACCAGGGCGCTGATGACGATGAGCAGGACCACGCCCGCGACGGCGTAGGCCTCGTTGACATTGGCGTGGGTGACGAACAGCGCCAAGCTCCCCATAGCGCACGCCACCACCCATAGCCCTAGCACGGCCTCGCGGTGGCTCCACCCAAGACGGACCAGGCGGTGCGACAGGTGATCTTTACCCGGCGTAATCGGCGGGAGGCCGCGCCGCATGCGGCTCAGGCTCACCAGCGTCGTATCCATAATCGGCACGGCCAGGACCAGGAGCGGAATCATCCACGTCACCAGCGGGACGTTGGACGGGAAGCGCAGCTTGATACCGACCACGGCCAGCAGGAAACCCAGGAACAGCGAGCCGCCATCGCCCATGAAGATGCTGGCCGGGTTGAAGTTGTAGACCAGGAAGCCCAGACACGCCCCCAGCAGGGCCGCTGCGAGGGCGCTCACCAGGTACTGGCCACTCTGGACGGCCAGCAGCAGGAAGTAGCCGCTGGCAATGGCGCTGATGCCGCCGCACAGCCCATCCATGTTGTCGAGGTAGTTGATGGCGTTGGTGATGAACAGCAGCCAGCCCAGTGTCACTGCCATGTCGAGCCACGGCGCGGCGAACAACTGGACGCGCACACCCGTCACGACGACCAGGCTGGCGGCGACGGCCTGCAAGCCCAGCTTGGGCAGGGGGTGGAGCGCTCGCCTGTCGTCCCAGATGCCGACGAAGGAGATGAGCGTCGCGCTGAGCAGGATGCCGATGGCCTGGGCGATGTAGAAGCGGTCGCCGAACAGGATGACGGCCAGAATGACCGCCGCGTAGATGGCAGCGCCGCCGAGCAGGGGCATCGGGACGGCGTGCAGCTTGCGCGCGCTGGGCTGGTCGACGATACCGACGCGCGCCGCCAGCCGCTTCGCCACCGGAGTTCCACCGAGCGCGAACGCCAGCGCTGCGCCGAAGATGAGCATGAGGTTCAACATAGAGACTAGGGTCCAGGGGCTAGGGATTAGGGGCTAGGGCGTGGGGAAGGCGATGTCGGCTCTTGCCCCTGCCCCCTGCCCTCTACTTAGCGCCTTGCGCTTCCAACTGCTTAACGAAGTCGGACAGCGCGGTATTCTTCGGGTCGCGTTCCAGCGCCTTGCGGGCGTAGGCCAGCGAGTCGTTCAAGCGACCCGCGTCGCGGTAGAGCAGCGCCAGGTTCCGCAGCGTGCTGATGTCGGTCGGGGCCAGCTTGAGTACCTCCAGGTTCTCCTGGATGGCCGCGTCGCGCTGCCCGGTCTGCGCCAGCGCCAGCGCCAGGGCGCTGTGCGCACTCGCCGAGCGCGGGTCGGTCTGAACCGCCGTGCGGTACGCGTCGACCGCCTTCGGCCAATCCTGCCGCGCGCGGTAGGCGTCCCCCAGCACCATATGCGGGTCGGCCGATTTCGGTGTCAACTTGACCGCTTTCTGATAGGCGTCCTGAACCTTGTCCATCTGCCCCAGCGCCGCGTAGACGTCGATCAGACGCATGTACGTATCGCTGAACGTGCTGTCCAGCGCCAGCGACTTGTCGAGCATCTCCAGCGCCTTGTCGGGCTGCTGGGCGTCCATGTAGGCGCTGGCCCACTGGTTGTAGATGAGCGCGTTGTTCGGGCTGAGGCGCGCCGATTCTTCGTAATACTCTAACGATTTTTGCAGCCGTTGGTCACGCTCTTGCGCGTTCGCTGCGTAAGATGCCCAGGTTTGGTACATGCGCGCCAGGTTGGCCGTGTGGTCGGTGTTGAGCGGGTTGAGCGCCTGGGCCTGCTTGAGCACCTGTTCCGCCTCGCGGAACGTGGCCTCCCGCTGGGCCGCGTCGCCCGTGCTCTGCGCCTTCTCCAGCAACGCCTTGCCCTTGAACAGGAGGTAGAAGTCCTGGCTGGGCTGCTCGCTCAGCGCGTCGTTGTAGAGCTTGAGCGCCGGGTCGTACTGCTGACGCTGATGGTAGTTGACCCACGCCTGCTTGTACAGGATGTCGGCGCTGACCACCCGCATGTTGGTGGCGAAGATGACCGCCGCGATGAACAGGGCCAGGAAGGGGTAGACGATGGCCCGCGCGTCCGCAATCCACGTCTTGGGCAGCGCCTCACCGCGCAGGAGCAACGCCGCGAGCGCGGCCATGCTCACGGCCAGGTAGAGGTAGATGCCAACGGGGGCCCAGGCAATCGACTCGGCGGTCGGGCTGGCGAACATGATGGCGTGGACGCCCAGGTACAGCAGCGTCCACCCCAGGCTGACCGCCGCGTACAGGCCCAGGGTCTTGAACCAGCCCGCGCCGTCACGCGGCGGTTGGGTCCGCTCGGCCAGGACGATGGGCGTGGCGAACACCCACGAGAAGGTGAAGAGCCAGCCCATGTGCCAGTTGAAGCCGATGCCCGCCGCCGGCGCGTAGAAGTCGAACACCATGACAACGAGTAGGACGCCGACGAGCAGGCTCTGGACGAGCAAGTCGCGGGCGAACAGCGAGGGGCGGGGCGCGACGCCCGCCGAGCGCGCCGAGCGGGTCGAGATGCGGCCGCCGTTCGCCTTGCGGCCCCGGCCGCCGGTGTCGCGCGCCGGTAGCGCCAGCTCCTTGACCGCCTGGCCTCCGCTCTCGATGCTGCTGGGTTCCGCTAGACCCGGTCGCGTCTGCCACAGGTAGCCCGCCGCCACCAGCAGCGCCGCGTACATCCAGAAGTAGGTGCGGGTAGCGGCAATGGCGATGCCGAAGTGAATCTCGATGAAGTGGGCAATGAGGGCCGCGTAGAGCGCGACGAGCAGGAAGCGGTACGGCGTGGCCGAGGCGGTGTCGTCTGTCGGCAAGCCCTGGCGAATGCGCCGCGCCAGGATGAGGGCGTAGCCGACCAGGTACAGGAACAGCCCGGCCATCATGCCGAACGGGAACGCCACGCCAAAGTAGCCTGGCTCGGTCAACGCGACAGCTGTGGCTGCGGCGGCGATGCCGCCGCCAAACCACAGCCCGAAGAAGAGGTTGCGCTGGCGGGGCGTGGTGATGAGACCCAGCCACCGCAACCCCAGGTAGAAGACCGAGGTGAAGAGGGCCAGGTAGGTGATGAAGCCAATCGCGCCCGTCGTCACCAGCGCGTCCCACGTCTCGTTGTGAGAGCGGTCGGGCGAGGCGTTGCGGCTCTCGATGTGCGCCAGGTCGGGTGGGTAAAACGGGTTGTAGGCGACGTGCATCGTCTCCGGCCCGTAGCCAATCAGGAAGCGCACCGGGTCACTGGTAACCAGCTCCTCCGCGCCGCGCCAGATCAGGACGCGCACATCACCCGTCGGGTTGTCGACCAGGACGCGGCCCAGGCGACCGATGTACGGGGCATTGCGGAGGCCGGCCAGCGGACTGTTGGGCAGGTTGAAGACGAGGATGAAGAAGAAGACGCCAAACGCCAGGCCCACCCACGTCAGCACGCCCGTCACGGCCAGACCGGGTCGCCGCCGCCGCAACTCGAAGAGCGCCAGCAGGACAAAGAAGAAGACGCCGCCCAATAGGCCAAACTGTGGGCCGCGGCTCTGGGTGAAGACGATGGCGACGAGTTGGCTGATGAGGATGAGGACGTAGAAGGGAATGAGGACGAAGTTGGCCGTCGGCGGGTCTTCCAGGTCGAGCGTCGCGGTCACGGTGCGCAGCAGCCGCCCCAGCGTCAGCGGGACGACCATGATGAGGTAGGCGGCGACGAAGATGGAGTTGCCCATCGTCGAGGCGATACGCCGTTGGACGTCACCCAGCCAGGGCAGCGGGTCGAAGCCGAGGTTTTGCAAGACGCCGTAGAGGGTGACGGGGATGCTGGTGATGATGATGGTCGTGATCAAGCGCTCGATCTGCTCGCGCTGCCGCAAGCCCTGGAGCAACAAGAAGAAGATAACGATGTAGCTCAGCGTCGTGTACGTGCCCTGGAGACGCTGGTAAGAGCCAAAGATACTGAGCCGGGGGGCAATGGAGAAGACGGTAGCCAAGAGGTAGGCGAGAATCAGCAGCAGGGTAGGCACGACGAGGGGCGTGCCGGTCACCAGCCGCCGCAAGGTTTGCCCCCACGTCTCGCCGGGGGGCCGCTGCCAGCCCGTGTCGACGAGCTTGACGAGCCAGGCCGCCGCCATCACCAGGGCGATGGAGCGTAACAGGGTCAGTTTGTCAGGTTCGAAGGTTCGGCTGGAATAAACGTTGAAGAAGACTGGGACGGCGATGGCCGCGATGAGCCAGCCGGCCTCGATCAAGCGGTCTGCATAGGCGCTAATCTTAGTGTTCATAAGCGAAAATTATACTCCCCACTGTGAACGACCGGCAAACTCACCTCTTCACCCCGTGTCTCTAGAGACACCTGACTCGTCCTATATGATAGCGATTCACGACTCTGGCCCCGTCCTTGCTTCAAGCCCCGTTACGTTCCCCGCCGCTTTGCATGGCCAGTTCACCATCGTCATGGCAAAGGAGACATGCATGCCTCACCTTCCACGTTGGTTGACCGTCCTTCTTGCTGTCACTCTAGGCATCGTTGTCGGTCTGGCGAGCCTGCTGCTCGTGAAGGGCGTTGCCGCCGAGCCCGCAGCCGCCATTCCCGACCCTGGGGCCGACTTCCGCGGTCTCCAGTTACGTGTCGCCGCGCCCCTTACCACCGCGACGGCTACCACGACACCGACCGACACCGCGACGCCCACCCTGCCCCAGATTCGCTCGTTTAGCCTGAGCAGCACGCCCGACGGCCCGCCCCAACAAGCGTTCCCGGCGAATACGGCTGCTCTGTACGTACGGTATGAATACTACAACTTCGCCGTGCCCCATACCGTCACCGTCCAGTTGCGCGACGCCTATGGCCTGACCTTCTGGCGCTCGGACCGCGTCCACACGGGCGCCGGCTCCGAGGTCCTGACTGTGACGGGTCAGATGGTCTACGAGGCCTACCGTGACCATACGGAGCGCGCCGCCGAGCAGATGGTGTCGGACGTGGGGCAGGCTCTCTCAGCCACGACCCAGTCGCGCCTGCAACTCTACCTTGCCAACGCCCTGGGGGCGGCGCGTGAACTCGAGACGGGCTTGCAGCAGCGCGTCCGCTACACACCGGCGCAGTCCATTCCGCAACTGGCGGAGGCCCTGACCGGGTTGCACGACGCCCAGACCGAGATCGCCGCCGCGCTCACCCCGCCGGTCTCGTTCGCCGAGGCCCAGGCCCATGCCCAGGCCGCCCAGGCCGCCCTCAGCCGCCTCCAGGCCGCGCTGGCCGCCCTCCACGCCGCCGGCCCCAACGGCAACGCTGGCTACCTCCCCGGTGGCATTGGCGAACCGCACACGGCCATCATCCGCATCGACCAGTTTCCGGTCCAGTCGATTGAGTGGACGGTCGAAAACCAGCCCTACTACCAGCGGGTGGCGGCGCCGCTGCGCAAGGGCGATCCCAACCGCCCGACAATTATCACCCTGACTAACCTGAGTAACAACTCTGCCAACGTCACGGTCCAGATCTACCAGCGCAACTCGTTCACACTGTTGCTCACCCAGAGCTACGTGTTGGGGTCACGGAACAACATCTCTATCAACGTCCAGGATTTGCCCATCCTGCCGGCTACCTTCGAGGGCTACGCCCTGGTGATGTCCGACATGCCGGTGTCGGTGGCCGTCAGCCAGCGCGCCGCCACAGTCACGGCCACGCCGACCCCCTCCATCACCCCCGGTGGCCCAACGCTGACGCCGCAGCCGTCCATCACGGCCACGCCCACTGCCGGTAGCCCAACGCCAACCGCCTCGGCCACCATCTGCCCCCAGGCGACGCCTGAACTGCTGGCTGTCGATCCGGTCACATCGCCGACAGACCAGTTCTCCCAGGTGGTGACTGTTCACATTGGTAACGGCGACGCCGTCACCGTCACAACGGTGTCCGGTGTCTTCGTCGCCACGGGTACCTTCGACGCCTACTCGAACCCGGCTCGCGTGACCGTCAGCTTGCTGCCCGGCGCGACCCACGACCTGACCGTCGAAGCTCACGTGCGCGCCGTGTCCGGGCCTTTCGGTTGCCCCTACGGGAACTATACGCTGCGCACCGACCGCGACCGCAACGGCGCTCCACTCCGCATCGTCCAACAGGGCGGCACGCCTCCCGCCGGGACCGTCACCGCGACCGCGACGCTCAAGCCGCCGACGGTGACGGCGACCGCAACGCCCACCCCGACCAACACGCCCACGCCGACGCCGGTCACGGTGATGCTGACCCCGGCCCCCAACACGGCGGGCTATGTCTCCAGCCAGGACCGGTCCAACAACTACTTCGGCACCCGCACGCTGTGGACGGGGCTGGACACCCGCGCCCTGAACCCCATCATTCTGAACGGGGCCATGCAGTTCGACCTGT
>CAZLBQ010000256.1:0-8816 GCA_964557745.1 uncultured Anaerolineales bacterium | reverse complement strand
CCTCGCGCCGCAGCGCGTAGACGACCGGAAGATAGTACGGCACGTCGTTGAGGGCCACGGCCAGCACAGCCCCCGGCGCGCCGGCCAGGGCGAAGCCCAGGGGGATGGCGAGCAGGTTGAACACCAGCCGCGCGCTGTTGGCGTAGGCGACAGTGCGCGGGCGGCCCAGGGCGTAGAGGGCCGGGTCGGCGGTCTGGCTCAGGGTATTGGGCCAGATGCCCACGGCCAGCAGCGGCAGCATCCAGCCCGCCGCCGCGTAGCGCGCGTCGTACAGGCGATGGACGACCGTGTCACCGACCCCGACCAGGACCGCCAGCCCCGCCGCCATGGCGATCAGAATAGGCCAGCGGTGGCCGCGAACGCCCGCCGCCAGCCGTTCCACGCCACCCGCCGCCAGCCGCGCGTACGTCGGGTAGATGACGTTGCCGCTGACCGCGACCAGCAGGCCACGCGGCAATTCCGACAGGGCAAAGGCAATGCCGTACACCCCCAGCATCTCCAGGCTGAACAGGCGGCCCAGGATGAGGCGGTCGCACTGCGAGGCCAGGAAGTAGAGGGCGGTGGCGACCCAGAACCAGCCGCCGAACCGGAGCAGATCGTGCGTCATGGCTCGGTCGAGGCGCCAGCGTGGCGGGCGGGCGCGGCTCAGCCAGTGGCTCCACACCCCCCGCAGGCCGGCTGGGATGAGGTAGCCCAGCGCCAGCACCCACGGCTGCGGATACTGGCGCGCCAGGAGTACCAATGCCGTCACCATCACCAGCTGGACGATGATATCCAGGGCGACAAGATGGGCAATCGCCATGTGGCGCTTGAGAAGGATCAGGCTCGGCGCCGTGAACCCGCCCAGGACGAGACTGACGCCGACCAGGGGAATGAGCCACAAGAGACGGGCCTCAGCGTAGAAGCTGGCGACGGGCCAGGCGATGACGAGGCTGACGAGCCATAGGAGGACGCCACGCGCCGACTGGAGCGTCCAGGCGGTATCCAGAAAAGTCGGGTCGTCGCCGTGTGGGTCGCGGACGATGCCCGCCTCAAGGCCAATGTCGGACAGGAGGCTCAGCCCGATGTAGATGACACCCGCGATGCTCATGAGGCCAAAGGCGTCGGGCACGAGGAGACGCGTGAGCAGCAAGTTGCCGCCCAGCCGAATCACCTGACCCACCCCGAAGCCGACGGCGGTCAGAATCGAGCCGCGCAGCGCGACCGAGCGCAAGAGAGGATACGTCAGGCTCGCCATCGGGTGGCCGGCTGTCAACTAGAGGGCTGCGCCAGGAAGGCGTCGACTTCCGCCCGCGTTGGCATGGCGGGGGCCGTCCCGAGACGAGTCACGCTCAAGGCGGCGGCGGCGTTGGCGAAGGTGACGGCCTCCGCCAGCGCGCTCCCCTCGGCCAGCGCCACCGCCAACGCGCCGCTAAAGCAATCGCCCGCGCCTGTGGTGTCCACGACCTTCACCGGGCGGGCGGAGACGCGGCGCACGCCGTCGGCCGCCGCCACCAGCGCGCCCTGCGCCCCCAACGTCATCACGACCGCCCCCACCCCCAGGTCGAGCAGGGCGCGCGCCGCCGCTTCGGCTTCAGCGGGCGTCGTCACCAGCCGCCCGGTGATCAACTGCGCCTCGGTCTCGTTGGGCGTCAGGACATCCACCTGGCGCAGCAGGGCAGGGCTGAGGGCCTGCGCGGGGGCCGGGTTGAGGACAACCTTGACGCCCGCCGCGTGCGCCAAATGGACCGCCCGCTCAATGGACGCCAGCGGTGTCTCAAGCTGGACCAGCAGCGCTTCAGCCCCCGTGATAGCCGCCTGGGCTGCGTCGACATCATGGGGTGTGAGAAGCGCGTTCGCGCCGCCAGCGACAACGATCATGTTCTCGCCTGCCGCATCTACCAGGATGAGGGCCGCGCCGGTGTGCGTCTCGGCTGTGCGGAGGATGAAGTCAGGCCGCACGCCCTCCCGCGCCAGGTTGTCCCGCGCCTGGTCGCCAAACGTGTCCTGCCCGACCTTGACCACCATCGTCACGTCGGCCCCCAGGCGGGCCGCTGCCACGGCCTGGTTCGCGCCCTTGCCGCCCGGCCCGACGTGGAACGGACCGCCCAGGATGGTCTCGCCCTTGATGGGCATACGCGGCGTCTGGACCAGCAGGTCGGTGTTGTAGCTGCCGACAACCGTGACTCTCGCTCTCGCGCTCATGGTTTGCCTCGCCTCTGTCGCCTCGCCCCCGCGCCCTTCTCGTTACTGAGCCGCACGGGCGTTGATGGCTCGCTCCAACGGGCCGAAGAACACCTCATTGCACACCGCCGCCCCCAGCATTGCCGCTGCCGCAAGATAGAGGGGCAGGGCGTAGTTGGACTGCCCAATCAGCGCGCCAGCGATGGGAGCCGCGAGCGCGTTGCCGAGCCAGAAGGTCACGTTGAGCCAGGCCGAGGCGGCGAGCTTGGCGCGCGGCGCGGCCGCGTCCATGGCAAACGCGAAGGACAGCGGCTGCGACATGCTGATGAGGGCACGCTGCCCCCAATAGCCAAGCGTACCGAGCAGCGGGTTCCGCGTGACGGCCATCAGCACCATGCACAACGGGATGATGCAGCGCAGGATGGTGACAACGCGCACGCTGCCCAGCCGGACCGCCAGGGTAGGCGCGAGCGCCGTCGCCAGCACGAGGGGCACAATCGCCAGCGCCGTCACCGTGCCAAAGAACTCGCGGCTCGTGTCCAGGTGGTAGACGAAGAACAGGTTGAGGAACGGGAAGACCAGGCCCATGCTTAGCCCGACAAATAGGGACACCACAGCCTGCTGGAAGGTGAAGCGGTCCATCCCCCACAGGTAGACACCCAACCCCAGGTGACGGCGTGGCGTCCGCGTGGCGTCGCGGATCAGGAAACTGGGCAGCGCCGCCACCAACAGCAGCGCGGCGCTGCTGTACAGGGTCCAGCGGTACGCCGTGGTCAGGTCTGTCGTGACCGCGCCGAGCAGCGTCGGCGCGAAGCCCGCGAACAGCGCGCCGAGGGCCATGCCCAGCGTGTTGAGCATCGAACTGACGCTGAACACATGATTGCGCTGGGCCGGGGAGGTCTGCGCAGCCAGGAACGGCAGGCGCACGACAAAATCCCCCGCCATGCCCAACCCACCGACAAAGGAGGCCAGCACGATGACCGGGACAGCCAGGGCCGTCACCTGCACAACCTGGGACAGGCCGGCGGTGGCGTAGATGAGGCCAAAGGCATGGCGAAAGCCGATGACCTCGGCCACCAGGCCGGCGGGAATCGAGCCGATGCCTTGCGCTAGCGGCGAGGCGCTCAGAATACCGCCCAGGACGTCGGCGGTGATGCCCATGGACAGGATGTACAGGTTGAACGCGACGCCAAAGATGCCCTGGGCCATCGCGCTCAGCACGGAGGCCGCCAGGCAGAGGCGAACATTCCGGTTGAACTGACCCACGTGGCCGAGGTAGCCTACCGTGCCGCGATACAGGCTGCTCAACATGGAGTGATGGCCTGGCGTACCGTTGGGTCTGTCTGGCTCAGGCGCGAATGATCCCCAGCACTTCGTCGCGCTGCTGCTCCATCTTGGCCTGGTCGAGCGCTTCCAGGTTCAGGCGCAACAGCGGCTCGGTGTTGGAGCCGCGCACGTTGAAGTGCCAGTCGTCATAGATCACCGAGATGCCGTCCATCCGCTCGATTCTGGCGTCGGCGTAGCGCCGCGCCAGTTCCTCCATCTTGGCCTTGCCGTCCTTGACCGTCGAGTTGATCTCACCCGAGATGAAGTACTTGGCCTCCAGCGGCGCGAGCAGATCGGACATCTTCTGCCCCGACGTCGAGAGCATCTCCAGGATGAGCAGCGACGGGATAATGCCCGAGTCGGCGTAGCTGAAGTGCTGGAAGTAGTAGTGGCCCGACACCTCACCGCCGAACAGCACGCCCTCGTCCGCCATGCGGCGTTTGATGAAGGCGTGACCGACGCGCTCCATGAGCGGCGTCCCCCCCGCGGCCGTGATCAGGTCGCGCACAGCCCACGACCCGCGCACGTCGTAGACGATCTTGCTGTGGGGGTACTTGCCGAGTAAGTAGCGCCCCAGCAGGGCCGTCATGAAGTCGCCCGGCACAAACTGGCCGCGATTGTCGATGACGAAGAAGCGGTCGCCGTCGCCGTCGAAGGCAAAGCCCACATCAGCCCCCTCCTCAACCACGCGGCGCTGCAGCTCGGCGCGGTTCTCCGGCTGCAGCGGGTCGAGGCCGTGGTTGGGCAGGTTGCCGTCGGGGTCCAGGTACAGGCCGGTCAGGTGGACGGGCAGGCGGCTGTAGACGCGCTTGAGGATGGGGCCGACCATGCCGTTGCCCGTGTCGGCCACGACCTTGAGCGGCTTGATGGCCGCCACATCAATCAGCCCCAGCACGGCGTCGACAAACCCCTCCGACAGGTCCACCTCGCGCATCGTCCCGCGCTGTGCGGGCGGCGGGGCGAAGGCGTCGGTCTCGACGATGCGCCGTAGGTCCTGGATGCCCTCATTACCGCTGAGCAGATAGGGCATCTGGCGCACCATCTTGAAGCCGTTGTAGGCCTTGGGGTTGTGCGAGGCCGTGACCATTATGCCGGGGCTGCCCAACTGGGCGCAGGCGAAGTAGTACTGGTCGGTGCTGACCATGCCGATGTTGACCACGTTCGCGCCCTGGTCCATAATGCCCGCCGTCACCCGCTCGAACAGCGACGGCCCCGACAGGCGCATATCGCGCCCGACGATGACCTCCTGGGCGTTCAGGAAGGTAACGAAGGCGCGGCCGATGGCGTACGCCCCCTCTTCATTCAGTTCAGTCGGGTAGATACCCCGAATGTCATAGGCTTTAAAGATGCCGGGATTGATCTGCATGGGACTCCCTCCCAACGAGCGCAACAAGGATTGACAAGCATGATAGCCTGAAAGGGCAAAAGGCGCAACACTTCGTCATAGCAGCAGACCTGACAGGTCTCCAAGACCTGCCAGGTCTCATCATCATAGGACGCGAAACTCCGCGCTGACCGGCGTCGGCGCGCCGAGCGCCAGACCGCGCGGACCGGGCGAGCAGCCGCCGACGCTCACACGGAACGCGCCCGGCTCCAGGACGCGCTGCCCCGCCTCGGTAACAAGCGTCATGTGAGCCGCCGGGAGGGTAAACGCGAGCGTCTCGGCCTGGCCAGGCGCGAGGCGCACGCGGCGGAAAGCGACGAGATGGCTGGTCGGCACGGGGACCGATGCCTCCAGGTCGCTCAGGTAGACCTGGACGACTTCCTCGGCCTCGACCGCGCCGGTGTTCGCCACCGTCACCGCCAGGTCGAGGCTCTCCCCCACCTGGAGTGTGTCGCGCTCTAGCGTCAGGTCGCGGTACTCGAAGGTCGTGTAGCTCAGGCCGAAGCCGAAGGGGAACAGCGGCTCGTCCGTCATGTAGCGATAGGTGCGGTCCGCCATGCTGTAGTCCTCAAACGGCGGCACCTGGTCGAGCGACACCGGGAACGTCACCGGCAGCTTGCCCGACGGCGCGGTCTGCCCAAACAGGACATCCGCCACCGCCGCGCCGCCCTCCTGGCCTGGATACCACACAAAGACGATGGCCTCGACCAGGTCGGCCAGGTCGCCAAGGGCGATGGGGCTGCCGCCCGTCAGAACCAGGACGATCTTCGCCCCCCCGGACGCCAGCTTCCTGAGGAACTCGGCCTGGACGGCGGGTAGGCCGATGTCGGCGCGGTCGCCGTTGAGCGTCGTCCCGATGGCGTCGCCCTCCTCCCCTTCGAGCAGCGGGGCCAGCCCCATGCAGGCGATGACGACCTCGGTCTGCGGCGCTTCGATAAGGGTCCAGTCGGCGGGGGCCTCGGTCGGCTGGGTCAACTGGCTGCCGACGCGGTACTCGAAGCGCACGCCTTCGGGCAGCCGCGCCACGATGCCTTCGAGGATGGTCGTCAGGCGCTCGTTGAGGCCAAAGTAGTTCCCCAGCAAGGCCTCGATGTTCGACGCCGTCGGCCCGACCAGATACAGGCTGCGCACATCCGGGCGGATGGGCAGAATGCCGCTCCGGTTCTTGAGCAGCACGACCGACTTGACAGCGGCCTCGTAGGCCAGGACGCGGTGGGCGTCGCAGCCCGCCACGCTCAGCGGCGTGGCGGCGAACGGGACGGCCGACGGCGGGTCGAACAGGCCGAGCTTGAAGCGCGTCGCCAGGGTCCGCGTCAACGAGCGGTCGATGTCGGCCTCGCTGATCAGCCCCTGGTCCAGCGCGGCGCGCAGGCGCTCGTACGTCGAGCCACAACTGAGGTCGCAGCCGGTCTTGAGGGCTAGGGCAGCCGTGTGCGCCGCGTCCGGTGTGACGCCGTGGTGGCGGTGGATGTCGTCCAGTGCGCCACAGTCCGAGACGAAGTGGCCCTGAAAGTTCCACTCGCCGCGCAGGATGTCCACGATGAGCGTCTCGCTGGCGCAGGCCGGCTCGCCGTTGACGCGGTTGTACGCGCCCATCACGGCCTCGACCCCCGCCTCGCGCACCAGCGTCTCGAAGGCGGGCAGGTAGGTGTCGCGCAGGTCACGCGGCGAGACGCGGGCGTCGAAGCCGTGGCGCAGCCGCTCCGGGCCGCTGTGGACGGCGTAGTGCTTGGCGCACGCGGCGGCTTTCACATAGTGAGGGTCGTCGCCCTGCAAGCCGCGCACAAACGCTGCGCCCATCTGCCCCGTCAGGTACGGGTCCTCGCCCCACGTCTCCTGCCCCCGCCCCCAGCGCGGGTCGCGGAAGATGTTGACGTTGGGCGACCAGAACGTGAGGCCCTGGTACCAGCCGGTTTCACCTTTGCGCTCCAGGGCCGCGTGGTACTTGGCGCGGCCCTCGTCGCCAATGGCCGACCCGACGCGCCGAATCAGGTCGGGGTCCCACGTCGCGGCCATACCAATCGCCTGCGGGAAGACCGTCGCGCGGCCATTGCGGGCCACACCGTGCAGCGCCTCGTTCCAGTAGTTGTAGGCGGGGATGCCCAGGCGTGGGATACCGGGCGTCGAGTGGGTCATCAGGCTGATCTTCTCGTCGACCGTCAGGCGGTCGATCAGGTCCTGGACCCGCTCCTCACGCGGGCGCGACGGGTCGAGATACACGGGCTGGTCAGACGAGGGGTGTGCAGTGGACATGGGCAAGGTTCCTTGTGCAGTAGATGAATTAGACAGGATTAATAGGATTTACATTATGACATCATTCATTCTGTTCATTCTGTTCATTCTGTCTTCTCTGGTTCTGGGTCAGACCCAGCCCGAATCCACAGCGGCTGGATGTCCGCCACCGGGCGGTCGAACAGGCCGGGCTGGCGTTCCAGGCGGAACAGGCGGTCGAAGTCGTCGGGCGCGAAGGCTTTGCGCAGCCGCCCGGCGTAGGACGTCAGCAGCACCTGGAGATAGTGGTTCACGTCGTAGTCACGGCGCTCGGCCAGGTCGCCGGGAGTAGACATCCCGCTACTAGAGGCCACAGACACGTCCCTGTCCGCCTCGCCGTCGCCTTCCCAGCCCGTATCCACCGATGGCTCGTCGGTCTCGTCGGGCAGCCAGACCGAGCGGCCATCCTGGGCGCGGTAGAAGCGCACGCGCTCACCGCGCCGCCAGCCGGTGCGCCCGGCGCTCAGTAGCGCCTCGTACTGAGCCTCGCGCTGCCTGGCCCGCGTCGCCTGGTACGTCTCGTAGGACTTGGACAGGCGCACCCGCGATGCGACGTCCGCCGCCGTCAACTGGCGGTTCTGGAGAGCGGCCCCCGTGTCGAGGTACGCCTGGCGGACGCCCGGCACATCGCCCACCAGGAGACAGTGCAGCGCGGCGCGGAGGAAGCGCTCGCCAAATGGTTCCGACCGGCTCGACCGCAACGCCACGCCGCGCACAACGAGCCGGCCGTCGTCGGTGAGCAGGGCGTAGTTCTTGACCTCGTGGCTGAACATGGCGCGGTAGCGGCCCTCGTACTCCAACTGGATGCCCGTTGGGAGCCGGGCGGCCACCTCGGCCACCACCGCGCGTTCGCGGTCCTCCGTCCACCCAGGCGGGACAGTGAAGTAGACCCCATCGGTGTCGGCCTCGATGAGGCGCACGTCGCGCGCCACCAGGAGGCCGCACACCTGGGCCAGAATCTCGCGACCGCGCCGCGTCACCTCGTCGGCGGCCCGCGCGTCGGCGAAGAGGGCCATCGCTCCGGCCCCCATGTAACCATACGCCGAGTTGATGAGCAATTTCATGGCCGCCTGCATCGCCCCGTGCTGCCCATGGGCGAGCGACCCTGGCGCGGCCTGGCGGGCCAGGGCCTTGTGCTCCAACCGCAACTGGGTCATGCGGTCCACGATCTGGAGCAGGACGCCCAGGCGGTCGCACTGCGGCCCGACGCGGTAGACGCGCATGATGGACGGGTACAGCGAGGCGACGTCGGCCTTGACGACGCGCTCGGCGACACCCGTGGCGAACAGGTGGAGCGCCCCGCCCTCGTGCTGGCCCATGTCCGCCCCCCGCGCCGCGCCGCGCGGCAGGGCCACACCCGCCCGCAGGTAGGCGCGCACCAGCAGCGGTTCGAGGATGCCCATCGCCGGCCCCGCCGACGCCAGCCGCTCGTAGCGGCGCGGCGCCATCCCTGCCAGGGCGAACGTCGCGCCCATCAGCCGCTGCGACAGCGCATCCACCTCGGCCACGTCGTCCAGGGCGTAGCGGCGGACGCTTGCCGGATCCTGACGGTAGGTAGCGAAGACGTCGGCCCCCGCGATGTACGTGCGCTCTGGCGCAGCGACGCCGAAGTGGCGGGCGACATCCTTCAGGCGGTGGCTGGGCAGGTCGCGGGCCACGAAGTCGTGGCGGC
>CAZLBQ010000255.1:0-8912 GCA_964557745.1 uncultured Anaerolineales bacterium | reverse complement strand
CAAAGTCGGCGGGGGGGTTCTCGTACGTCGAGCAGAAGGTCTTGTACAGGCGCTCCGGGAGGATGTCGCCAATTTGGACTTCGTGATGCGCGGGGAGGCTCATAGTCTGTGCCTTCCGCAATTCCTGGACCAGCGTTTCCGGCTTCTGCGACGCCAGCGTCGCCGCTGCCTGCCGGTTGGCATCGGCCTCGTGGGCCACCAGGTTGAGCGGCGCGACGGTCGTGACGGCGCACACGGCGGCGTGCGGCTCGTCGACAAAGCTCTCGACGGTGTCGCTGAGCCAGTGGTAGCGGCGCGCCCACGACGTGGCGTCGTTCATGCCCTGCTGGATGACCGCCCAGCGGCCTGCACGGTCCACGACGAAGACGTGGTGGTATAATTGGTAGCCGTCCTGGACGGCGTTGTTGTCGACCTTGGCGACGAGGCGGCTGGTGTGGACCAGGCCAGCTGGGTCGACGCTGAGCTTGTCGCCCAGGGCGAGCAGTTCGTCGGGCGTCTTGCGCGACTCGCGGCCCTTGCCGCCCACGACGTACAACCCTAGCTCGTCGGCGACGCCGCCCTTCAGCCCGTCCTTGAGCGCACCACAAGCGACCGTCGTCACGCCGCTGGAGTGCCAGTCGAAGCCCAGCACTGCGCCAAAGCTCTGGAACCAGTGGGGCTGGCTCAGGCGGGCCAGAAGGCCCGGCGTGCCCTCGGCCTCGACGATGGCGCGGGCAATCTCGCGGGCCAGGAGACGCATGCGGGCGAAGAGCCAGGGGGGGCACGCTCCGTGGTGGAGGGGGAGTTGGGCGGTGGCGCTGGCATGGGTTGTCATACCCCAATTATAGGCCGGGGGCGGGGATAGGGGAAGCGCTGGGTAGGCGTTGACTGTCACCCCGAACGCAGTGAAGGGTCTCCTCTGGAAGCGCCGGCAGAGCAGATGCCTCGCTCCGCTCGGCATGACCCTCGCAAGGACTTTTTGAGGAGTTAGTATGTTCCGTAGCTGGATTGTCGTTGTTTTGCTCGTGACGCTCGTCGCCTGTCGGTCGAACCCGGAGCCGCCCGCGCGGCCGACCGTCGCGCCAGGGCTGCCGACGTCCCCCGCGCCGGCCTACCCATCACCCCCGCCCAACCCGACGTTGCGCCTACCCAACGCGCCAGGCTACCCGGCTCCTGAGGCGCCTGCCGCGCCGGGCTATCCCGCGCCGAACCTGCCTCCAGCACCGAGTGGACCGGCCGCTACGCCCGGCTATCCCTACCCGGCGGCTCCGCCCCCCGCGTCCGTCTCCCAGCCGCCGGTCGCCGTCGCGCTGCCGACGCCGACACCCCTCGGCGCGGCGGGCAATACCATCGCCCTCACCTTTGTCTCGTCTCAGCAGGGCTGGGTGTTGACGACTGACTGCAAGACTCGTCCCTGCCCCGTTCGGCTCGCCACGACGAGCGACGGCGGGCAGACGTGGCAGACGCTGAGCGCGCCGGGAGAGGGCCGTCTCGCTGAGGACGGGACGAGCGGGGGCATCAGCGGTCTGCTGTTCGTCAGCCCAACGACCGGCTGGGCCTACGGCCCGACGCTCTCCACGACGCGGGACGGTGGGCAGACGTGGCGCGAGGAGAAGACCGGTGGCGAGACCGTGGCGCTGGTCAAGGGGGACAAGACGGTGTGGCGCCTCGAACGCCAGTGCCCGACCGGGACCGGCGCGGGCGCGCCGACGTGCGCGTTTAGCCTGTGGGGGACGGCCAACGCGGGCCAGACATGGCAGCGCGTCGGGAGCGAGACAGTCCAGGGCCAGTCGGCCCAACTGGTGCGGGCCGGGGACCAGGTCGCCTGGCTGCGCACCGGCCGTGATGTGACGGGCGGGGTGCGGCTCACCCGCGACGGCGGCCAGACGTGGACCGACATTCCCCTGCCCTGCGCGGCGCTCGCCCTGCACAGCCTGGCGGCGGCGGACCCGGACCACGTGTGGGCGGTGTGTACCGGCTCGCCGGCCACCGCCCAGCAGGCCAAGTCGGTGTACACGTCGGCGGACGCGGGCCAGTTGTGGACCCTCGTCGCCGACGCGGCGCTGCCCGGCCAGCCGGGCCTCAACAACCTGCCGCTGGCGGGCTACGCGCGGGGCATCGTCCCGCTGTCGGTGACGCAGGCTTTCCTGCCGCTCGGCCGCGCGACTTTGCTCGGCACGCGCGACGGCGGCAAGACGTGGCAAGCGTCGTTGCCCCCCGACGAGGGTAACAGCGGCGACGCCGGGATTGGCCCGCTACAGTTTGTGGACGGCCAGGCCGGCTGGCTGGCCCAGGCGGACCGCCTGTTCCGCACTCGGGACGGCGGCGCGACGTGGCAGAAGGTCCTACTGCCGTAGCCCGCCGGTGAAGCGAGGCGCGCAGCCTGCGCGCTAGGCGGGCGGGGGCGGCGGGCTGTGCAGCTCGATGAGGTGGCCGTCGGGGTCGCAGCAGTAAACCTGGATGACGCCGTCGCCCCGCGGCCGCGGCCCCAACACGACCTCAACGCCGTGCGCCTTGAGCGTCGCCAGCGCCGCCTCGACGCCCGCCACCGCGAAGCCGATATGCCGCGCCCGTGACACATCGGCGTCCGGCCTGGGGCGGCGCGGCGGGTCGCCGGCCGCTTGCGCCGCATCGCTGCGCTGGATCAGGTGCAACGCGGCCCCGCCGCGCCGTACCCACGCCCCGGCGAAGTGAAACGTCGCCGGGCGCGGCGTCTCTTCCATCCCCAGCACGTCACAGTAGAACCGCTTCGACGCCTCGACATCGGCTACGATGAGGCTCACGTGGTTGAGATCAGTGATCTGGATCATGGGTCTCCTGTTCCGAGCGCCACCGGATGCCCGTCAACATCTTGCGCGCCAGCGCCCAGTCGACGAGGGGTAGCAGGGCCGCCACGAATAGCCGGTAGGGCCAGGGGCGGACATTGCCCCGCGTGCGAAGGAGGAGCCTGCTGCGGCCGTCCCCCAGGTCGCGGAGGACGAACACCCAACTGAACTCGCCGCCGATGCCCCAGCGGGGATTGTCGCGGATGGCCTGGGGGAAGAGATAGCGGAGGTGAGTGGTCGAGTACAGGGCGAGCGTGCGCCCCGCTTCGAGGGCCGCGACGGTGAAGAAGGTCGTGCCGGGCGGGCCGTCGAGGATGACGTCGCTCACCTGGAGGTTCTGGTACTCGGGCAGAATGCGCCGCGCGCTCGGCTCGTCGCGGTGGCCTTGCCCGCTCTGCGCCACGTCGTCGCGCACCAGGGCGCGCAGGTAACGGTCAGGGAGGTAGTCCCACCAGTCGGTGTCGGTATACCAGCCGCCCCGGTAGTAGCCCATCTGGACCAGCCAGGGCCAGACGCGCGCGGGCGGCGCGGCGATGGTGACGGCGTGGGTCGTCTGAACCAGCGGGTGGGGGACAATGGTGTCGCCCGGCAGCCGCTCGCTGGCTTCCGTCGCCGTTGCGCCCCACCGCTCTCCCCAGCGGCGCAGCCCGTACAGGGCGCCCACGCCGCCCAGGAGGAGGACGGCGAGCTGTCTTCTTCCCCTCACCGCGAGCCGGCCTCGTGGACCAACGCCGCCAGGCGGACCGTCAGCGCCTCATCCAGCGCCTCGTCCAGCGTCATGTGGAGACCGATCTGCCAGGCGTCAGCCTGCTCCGTCGCTGTCAGGCCCTGGCGCGCCAGGCTCAGGCAGCGCTCGACTTCGGCCTGCTCGACGGGCGGCAAGGCATAGCCCCAAGCGGCGCGTGTCGCCTCCGCCGCCGCCAGCAGGCGCAGCGCCTGGGTGTCCCCCAGGTCTGCACCCTCCCTGCGGCCCCACGCCAGGCCTGTGGCCCGCTCCAGCAGACCGTTGACCAGCCCCCAGCGGTCGCCAATGGCGCGGTACAGCGTCAGGCTCTCGAACGCGTCGTCGTCCGCATCCTGGCGGTGGTCCTGCAACCGAGCGGCGCGGGCTAGACTCTGGAGCGCGCGGGCCACGTAGCGGCGGTCCCCGGTGGCCTGGAAGAGGGAGACACTCTCTTCGGCGCACGCGGCGGCCCGCGCTCCGTCGCCCTGGTGGTACGCCAGGCGGGCCAGCCCTTCCAGCGCCAACGCCATGCCCCAGGTCTCCCCCAGCGTGCGACACTGCTTGAGGCTCTCCTCGAGCAGGCGCGCCGCCTCTTCCAGCCTGCCCGCGTCGAGGGCCAGGTTGCCCTGGCTGGCGAGGGTCAGCGCGACGCCGCGCTTGTACCCCATCGCCTCGTGCAGCGTCATGCTCTGGTTGGTGATGGCGGCGGCGCGGGGATCATCGCCCTGGAGGTGGGCCAGAATGCCCAGCGTGCCGAGGCACATGCCCGTCCCCCACTGGTCCTTGACCGACTGGTAGAGCGCCAGCGCCTCGCTGAGCAGCGCCTCCGCCGGGCGGAAGTCGCCCTGGCAGTAGGCCACTTCGCCCAGCAACTCTAGTTCGAGCGCCGTCCCCCACGTGTCGCCCAGTTCGCGCTTGATCGCCAGCGCCTCTTCAAAGTAGGCCGTCGCGCGGGGATAGTCGGCGACGTTATACGCCACATTGCCGACGCCGTGGAGCGCGCGGGAGATGGCCGCCTTGTCGCCGACGAGGCGCTGTTGGGCGAGGCCGGCCTCGTAGCAGCGGCCCGCCGCCGCGTAGTCGCCCTGGTTCCGCGCCAGGTTGCCCGTCGCGTGCCACGCCTTACCGAGAACCTCCGGCGTGACCCCCGCGCCCGGCGGCTCCGCCAGGTCGAGCATCTCTTCCATCCAGCGCCGCGCCTCGTTGAGATAGCCGCGGAAGACCCACAGCCGCCACAGCGCCGCGCCCAGCCGCAGGCCCAGCGCCAGCGGGGCGACGGCGCCGTGGGCGGGCGTCGAGTCCACCTGGGCCATCTCCCTGGCCCACATCAGCGCCGCCCAGAAGTTGTGGCGCTCCGTTTCCTCGCGGTCGAGCCAGAGTTGCGTCTCCTCGCCCGTCAGCCGCGGCTCGACCTCCTCGGCCCAGCGCAGATAGTGTTCGGCGTGCCGCCGCCGCACGGCCATCTCCTCACCGTCGGTCGCCAACCGTTCCAGCGCGTACTCCCGAATCGTCGCCAGCATGGTGTAGCGCGTGGCCTCGCCGACGCCGTCCACGATCTGGATCAGGCTCTTGTCCACCTGCGACGCCAGGCGCGCCGCTAGCGCTGACACGTGGATCAGGATGGCCTGGGCCGCGGCGAGGGTGAAGCCGCCGCTGAAGACGGCCAGACGGTGAAACGCGACGCGGTCGGCCTCGTCCAGCAGGTCGTCGCTCCAGGCGATGGTGTTGCGCAGCGCCTGGAGACGCGCCGGGTGGTCAATCGGCCCGTCGGTTAGCAGCGTCAGGCGGCTGGCCAGCCCGGCCAGGACCTGGGGCGGCGTGAGGGAGCGCAGCCGCGCCGCCGCCAGTTCGACCGCCAGCGGCAGGCCGTCGAGGCGCACACAGATTTCCGCCACGGCGCGCGCCTCGGCGGCGTCGAAGGTGAAGTCAGGCCGGACGGCGCGCGCCCGTTGGAGGAACAGCCGCACAATGGGCAGGCTCACCAGGGCGGTCAGCGGCGGCAGGTTGTCCAGGTCGGGCAGCGCGAGGGGAGCGACGGCGAACTCGTGCTCGCCATACAGGCGCAGCGGGGTGCGGCTGGTGACGATGACCTTGAGGCCGGGACTACTGTGCAGCAGGTCGGCGATTTGCGGCGCGGCGGCCGCGACTTGCTCGAAGTTGTCGAGGACGAGCAAGAGGCGCTTGGCGCGGAGATAACTCTTCAGGCGGACCAGGGACAGCAGGCCGTCGGTCACGCGCACGCCGAGCGCCTGGGCGATGGCCGGGGCGACGAGCGAGGGGGCCGTGACGGCGTCCAGGGCGACGAAGAAGACGCCGTCGGGGAAGGGATGGCCGTCGTCGCTCTCTGAGGCCGTGAGGAGACGCTGCGCGGCGGCGAGGGCCAGGCGCGTCTTGCCCACCCCGCCTGGTCCGACCAGCGTCACCAGGCGGGAGGTGGGGCCGCTCACGAGGCCGGTGATCGTGTCCAGGTCCGACTCCCGTCCCAACAACTCGGTCATCGACGTCGGCAGGTTGTGGGGCGGCATGGCCCGCGTCGGGGCCGGACCGAGTGCGCCGCGCCGAATCTGGTCGTACAGCGCGGTGGTCTCGGTGGAGGGGGCGACGCCCAACTCCTCGGCCAGGAGGCGTCGGCACGTCTCATATTGCGCCAGGGCGGCGCTGCGTTGGCCGCTCAAGGCGAGCAGCCGCATCAGGAGGCGGTGAGCTTCCTCGCGCCAGGGGTCGAGGGCGATAAGCTGGTGGGCGTAGGCTTGCGCCGCCTCGTACTCCTGGCGTTGGGCATGGAGCGCCGCCAGGCGCTGGAGCGCGTCAACCAGCCGTTGCCGCCAGTGCTCGCGGGCCACGACCTGCCAGGCTTCAAACTCCGGGCAGCCGTCGACGTCCAGGCCGGCCAGGAAGTCGCCGCGCGCCAGGGCGACGGCGTCGGCGAGGGCGGCGGGCGTGCCGTGCTTCACCAGCGCGGCGAAGGTCAGCGTATCGACCCAGACGTCGCCCGACGGGTCAAACTGGACGGTGTCGCGCGTCGTGACCAGCCAGCCGGGGAGAACGGTAGCCAGGTTGTGGAGGACGCGCCGCAGGTTGCCACGCCCTCGCTCTTCCGGTTGCTCGCCCCAGAACAGGTCGACCAGGTGGGCGCGGGTGATGGGGCGCGCCTCGGACACGATGTAGCACAGCAGCGCCAGGGCTTTGCGCGACTCCAGTCCGGCCAGCGGGTGGCCGTCGCGCTCCAACTGGACCGGCCCCCACATCCGCAAGCGGCATTCACGGGCCATCATCTGATTCTCACGAGCGGCGGCAGTGCGAACGATTTCCGAACGGCAAGGCGCTAGAGTATAGCACACTCAAGGCGGCCCGACAATCAAGCTGTACAGTGTGACAGGAGGCCCGATGATACGAGACGACGGCGAGGGGCGCGGGGACCACCTGCCCGCCCCGACGGAGCCAGGCGCGACACTCTACTGCGCGTTTCTGCTGCGCTGTTGGGCGGATCAGCCGAGGGCCACGCCCCATCCACCCCGCTGGCGCTTCGCCGTTGTCGAGGTAACGGGCGCCGGGCAGCGCTACGGCTTTGCCTCTCTGGAAGCGATGATGCTCTTTTTGCAAGCGCGACTCACGACCCCCGCTGAGGAGGGGGGACAGCCATGAAGCGGTATCCACTCTATCGACAGCGGCTCCTGCCGGCCTTGCTCCTGGCCCTCGTGGTCGTCGGTCTGACGAGCGCGACCCTGACCCTGCCGCGCCTGTTCGACCGAGCGCGGCTCACCTGGCCCCCGTTCGGGATACCCGCCGCGCGGGTCGTCGGTGACGCCTGGCAGCGCGCCCAACAGGCGGGCGAGTACAGCTTCCAGACCACGGTCGTGCAGACGACGCACCCCGCGCCCGCCCTGGTGAATGTCGGCCAGAGCAGCCGCGAGGAGACGGTCCAGTTGCGCGGCCACCTCGACGTACCCCAGCAGCGCGTCCAGATGAAGGTCTGGCAGGGCGCGGCCTGGGACGACAGCGGCGCGGTCGAGATGCGCCTCGAGGGCGACAAGGCCTTTGGCCGCGCGCCCGGCGGTGAGTGGCAGCCGATCGAGAACGCGGCGGACAATCTCGCGGCGGGCCAGGATACCCTGGCCTACCTGGCGGGCGCGGCCAACGTGACCGATCTTGGCCCGGCCCCCGCGGCCTCCGTCCGACGCTACGGCTTCGACCTGGACGGCGCGGCCTTCGCGGATAGCCTGCGCCAGGGGCTGGAAGACCAACTGCGGGCGCGCGGCCGACTGCCGCTGGGCATGAGCCTGGATACGGCCCGCTCGTACCGCGACCTGACGGGCAGCGGCGAGGTCTGGATCGACGGCGCGGGCCTCCCTGTGCGGCTGACCCTCTCCCTGGTCTATCCTCCCCAGGCCAGCGGCGAGCGCGTCGAGGCCCGTCTGCAGAGCGATTTCCAGGGCTTTGCGCCCCCGCCGTCCGGTGGCATGCTGGCGGCCCTCGGGCTGGGCGGCCTGTCCCCGCTGTTCGGCGCGGCTACCACGACGGCGGGCGCGGTAGCCATCCCCGCCCTGGCCCTGCTAGTCATCGCCGCCTGCGTGATGGGCGCGTGGCTCGTCGTCCGCCACGCGCGCTCCCAGCGGGTGTACCGCGTCCTGGCCGGGGTGGTCATCGTGGCTATGCTGGCGACGCCGCTCATCCAGGCCCACCAGGTCTGGGCGTTCAGCGACAGCCTGCCGAGCCAGGCGCCCGCCGCGAAAACGGCCCCAGCCGAGGCCGCGCCCGCCCGCGCCTGGGACCCCCACCGCGACCCCCGCGCCGACCCTCAGCCCAACGACGCGCCGGCCCGCCCCGCGTCGGACTTCCAGACCACGGCGACGGCAACTGCCACACCGACATGCGCCGACGCGAACAGCGACGAGGACGGCGACGGCCTGACGTGCGCCCAGGAAGCGCGGCTGGGCACCGACCCGCGCAAAGCTGACAGCGACGACGACGGCCTGACCGACGGCCAGGAAAACCGCCTGGGGACGGACCCCCTCAACCCCGACAGCGACGGCGACGGCCTGCCCGACGGCGTCGAGGTGCGCGGCTTCGACTTCGGCGGCCGCCACTGGTACAGCGACCCCCTGGCAGCGGACTCCGACCACGACGGGGTCATCGACGGCGTCGAGTGCCCGGAGTTAGCCGTCAACCCCCAGACGGGGGCCACGGCCTTGAGCCTGTTCCAGGCGCTCGGCGGCCCCAACCCGCCCACCTGCCGCGCCACGGCCAGCGCGACCACGCCGGACATCTATAACCTGGACAGCGACGGCGACGGCGTGCCGGACGGCCTCGACCTGTCGCCCCTGGGCAGCCTGGGCAGCGCCGACGCGCCCTACGGTCAGGACCACCCGCTGGCCTTCCACCTG
>CAZLBQ010000254.1:0-8919 GCA_964557745.1 uncultured Anaerolineales bacterium | reverse complement strand
TCGATGTCTTCGATCTGATGGGGGGTGAACTGCTCATCCTGGGCGCGCCAGGCTCGGGCAAGACGACGATGCTGCTGGAACTCGCCCGGGACCTGATCCGCCGCGCCGAGCTGGACGAGGCCTATCCCCTGCCCGTGGTCTTCCATCTGTCGTCATGGGCCACGAAGCGCCAGCCCCTGACGCAGTGGCTGAGCGAGGAGCTGAACCTCCGCTACGACGTGCCGCGCCACACGGCTGAAGCCTGGGTAGCCTCCGATCAGATTCTGCCCCTCCTGGACGGCCTGGATGAGATGCTGGCAGTGCAGCGCCCGGCGTGTGTCGATGCCATCAATGACTATCGGCGCGACCACGGGTTGTTGCCCATCGCCGTGTGCAGCCGCCTGGCGGAATACGAGGACATCCCGCGACGCCTCAAGCTCCAGGGCGCGCTACTGATCCAGCCGCTGACGGCTGAGAAGGTGGATCGCATCCTGGCGGACGCCGGGCCACGGCTGGCCGGCGTCCGAGAAGCCGTGGCCGGTGACCCCGCGCTGTTGGAGCTGGCCCAGTCGCCTCTGATGTTGAGTATCATGGCCCTGGCCTATCCAGACGAACCATCGCGCGAACTGCCCACGCAAGGTGCGCCGGCGCAGCGCCGCGACCGCCTGCTGCGCACCTATGTCGACCGCATGTTCAGCCGTCCTGGCCGCAGCAGTGATAACCGCTACACGGCGGAACAGACGCGCCAGTGGCTCGCGTGGTTGGCGCAGGCCATGCTCCGCCAGGCTCGCCCCATCTTCTTTCTGGACCGCCTCCAGCCGGACTGGCTTGACAACCACCGCGCGCGCCTGGAGTACACCTGCCTCGACCGCCTGGGGTGGGCTGCGCTTGGCGCTCTCCTGATGGCGCTGGCGGCCAGCTTCGTTCAACTGCCTGACCCCTGGCTCGAAGCGGTGAGCGCCGTCGTGGGGGGCAGCTTCATCGCTCTGTTTGGCGGCGCTAGCGAGACGCCGCCCGGCTTGGGTGACCAGCGACGACCGTGGTGGAACGTGGCGCTCGGCGCGCTGACGGGCGGGTTGATTGGGATGGCTGCCTTCTACGTCTTCTACGATCTACTATCAGCCTGGGGCGGTAACGTCGGCCTCCTGTATGGGACGGTCCTCAGCATTGTCGGCGCCCTGGAAGCCTACGTGCTTGGCCCGCCTGGGCTGTTCCCGCGCCGCATCGCCGTCGTGGAGACAGTGCGCTGGTCCTGGTCGGCGGCTGGGCGCGCCCTGGGTTGGGCATGTCTGGCCGCGCTAGGCGCTGCGTTTCTACTGAGCTTGATCAGTCAGGCGCAGAATCTAGTCCTGTTCACGACTCTCATCGGCGCCGTGCTGGCCGTCGTCTTCGGCGTCATCTTCACCCTCATGGGTGGTCTCAGCGGCCGGGGTGTCCAGGCAACCATGAAGCCCAACGAAGGGATTCGCCGTTCCGCACGAGTGGCTCTCCTGATGGCGCTTGGCGCTGGCACCGCCCTGGGGCTGGCTTTCAGTCTACTGTACTTCGCGGGGGATCAACTCCTTCAGCGGGGCGCGCTGGTCGGAGACGCAGAGGGATTCCTCGAACTCTTCTTCGCCGTTGGCTACGGGCGCGGAGCCGATCTCTCGTTTGGCCTGTTCTTTGGCTTGATCGCGGCCCTGGGGATAGGCCTGGCCTATGGTGGCTATGCAGTCCTGTCGCATCTGGCGCTGCGGCTGGTGCTGTGGCGCCACGGGGATGCCCCTCTCCGCTACGTGTCGTTCCTGGACTACGCCACCGACCGCGTCTTCCTCCGTAAGGTCGGCGGTGGCTATATCTTCGTCCATCGCTATCTGATGGAGTATTTCGCTACGCAAGACGAAGGACAACACTCGGTGTGAGCGCGCCGAGACCCTTATGCGGCCGCGTTCGCCCGGACGTAGGCTGCCACATCGAACTTCTTGAGTAAGCCGCTGTACGCCATGTACCGAATCTTGCCGAAGATGGGCCGCTCCGGCCACGGGCGGTCATGGACGCCGCCCAGGCTCCAGGCGATATTGGTGTAGCCATTGGGGTCGCGCCCGTCTAGCTCGTAGCGGTCGTTGAGGTAGATAGCGACTTCATAGGCTTCTTCAGCCGAGGCCGTCCACTCTAGAATCTTCTTGGCCCAATACATCCGCAGATAGTTGTGCATCTTGCCCCGCCGCACCATCTCCCACTGCGCCGCGTTCCACGCGGCGTCGTGCGTCTCCCCCGCCTCAAACTGCGCCAGGCTGTAGCGGACCGGGCGCGGGTCGCCGCGGTGATCGTCCAGCGTCTGCCTGGCCCATGCTCTCGCCCCGCTCAGACTGTCGTACTGGGGTTGGTAGAGGCAGTAGTTGTCCGCCAGCTCGCGGCGCACAATCATCTCTTCCAGGAAGGCATCGACGCCCGCGGCCGTCCGCCCCCGCTCGCTCTGAATCTCCCGCGCGACGCGCTGCGGCGCGATGGCGCCGTAGTGGAAGTAGGGGCTAAGGTCCGACTGGCCTTCGGGGGTCAATGGGTTGTTGCGCGCCGTCGGGTACATCGTCAGGCGAGTGTCGATGAAGCGGCGCAGCGCCGCCCAGGCGGCAGCAGGCCCCGGCATAAACTCAGCGACTGGCCCGACGCGCGGGTCCGCTTGGAGCCAGGCGCGGAGCGCCGCCCAGTCCATCGGCGGCGGGAGAGGGTCGTCCGCCTGTGGGTGAAGCGCCGGAAAGTCGGTGAGGTAGTCCGGGAGCAGGCGGCGCACCTTGGGGCGCAGGGTGTAGGCGCCGAACTCCTCCTTATCCGACAGGAGCCAGGCCGGGATGACGTTGTGGGCATCGACCTCAACCACCGGACAAGGAGTGTCCTGGGCCAACTTCGCCCGCCAGGCGCGCCCGATGCGCAGCGGTGAGAAGTCGGTGACGACGAGGGCCGCCCCTTGCTCCCTCGCCCACCGCGCGACCTGCTCAGCCGGATCGCCGCGCAGGACATGCAGTCCGATCCCCAGCGCCCGCAACTCACCCTCGACCTCCACCAGCCCGCGTAGCATAAAATCATAGTGGCGCTCCGTTGCTCCCAGGAAGGTCTGGGTGAGCGAGAAGGCGATGCGCAGCGGGACGTCGAGCTTGTCGGCCCACTCCTGGGCATATAGGAGCGCCCAGTTGTCCTGAGCGCGCTGGTCGCGGCTCATCCAGTAGAGGACGCAGCGGCCGTCCAGCGGGCGCGGCGTGGCGTTGAGGCTTCGGACTCGGCGAGGATCGACCAACGGGCGAGGCATAGCATCTCCTGGCGCAGGCTATCCCCTCCTTGTGAACTCTATCCGACTGAATCTTTCGCCGCCGCTCACCCCCGCAGCGCCGACTTCAGTCAGCAGCGGACTAACGCCTTAAGGCGCAGGATAGACCTGACAGGTGTTGAAAACCTGTCAGGTCTGGTCATTTTTGACGCAGCGCATCATTTCTTTACACCATTATCCTTATTCTGTGGTATGCTTTAGGTAGGGAAGCGAAAGGGCGAGCAGCAACGTAGGCGTGTCTTGTGTGGCACGCTGCTTGCCTGGTTCGGATAGGAGGGACGCCATCAGTCCCGCCAAGACTTCCCAAAAGGACACATTATGATTGAGGATTCAGTTTTGGACGCATCATCACCGGAAATGTTGGCGAAGGACGGCGAGCTTCGGTCGCTGAAGGCGATTATCGCCCTGCCTGACGAGGTCAAGGATGAGTGGGTGCGGCGCTTCCTGCCCGAAGGCCTGCTGCAGCGCTTCGGCATCGACCGGGCGACGTTCCAGAACGCCCTGGGCGAGCGCGTGGTCGAGCACACGGGCAACCTCGAAATGGGTGAGGTCCGCCTGGTCATCTGGCGGCGGTTGAGTGACCGCGACCCGGTCGCGGTAGCAGAAGCCTGCGACACGTCGACGGGCCAGATTGAGCTGACCTTCCTGGCGACGGCTGACCCCGACGCGCCGCGTTTCGACGTGGATGTCGACGAGCAGGGCCGCACAACGCTCCTGGGTACGGCGCGCCGCAACATCCCCGCCGAGATCGCGGCGATGGAGGCTGGGCTGGCGCCGGGACAGGTGCGGCGTGGCCTGGCCCTCGTGAACGCCGAGATTCTGCCCATGTTCGAGATGTTCCTGGCCGCCATCGGTCACGACTATGTGCTGGCCTACCCGCTCGCCTACCACAACGCGATTCTCATGGAGCGCTGGGGGTTCGACTACCTCTATGGCCGCAAGTTCATGGAGGAACTCGACGAGCGATTCAGCCCAGGCGGCGACTTGCGGGCGCGGCTCGACGGCTCGACACCCTTCCGCCGCCCGCAGAACGCCGACACGGCGCGCGGGCGCAGTTGGGCCTTGCACGACGGCATCCTCGACGCCGAGATGGAACCCATCAAGCTCGTTAAACGCGTCGGCCATACCGCCCACGCCGAGACGTTCCTGGGTCACTATTGATTGTTCACCGTCGGGGGGTCAAACAGGCTGCGCTTCGCTCAGAAGCCGCTGGCGGAGCGCAGCCGCCAGGTCCACCAGGCGCGCCAGGTAGGCGCGGTCCTGGAGCGAGGGCGTCGTCATGAGCAGCGCGTCCTCGCCATTGTCGGTGTAGTAGCCCCGCCGCCGCCCCACCACCTCAAACTCATACTTCTTGTAGAGCTGCTGGGCGCGCGTGTTGGTGACGCGGACTTCGAGCGTTACACACGCTGCGTTCAGGCGCAGACTCTGGTCGAGCATGGCGATCAGGAGCAACTCGCCCAGGCCATGCCCGCGCCACTCAGGCCGCACCGCGACCGTGCTGATGTGGGCTTCGTCGTACATCAGCCACAGCCCGCCGTACCCCAGGATGGGCTGCTTGCGGACCGTCTCGCCTGTCCCCAGCCACCGCCGCACCCGGTCCCATGCCTTGCCGCCCTGGTGACCATTCCCTCCCGCGCTGAGCACCGCCGCCGTCTGACGTGGTCGTAGCACGAGATAGTGGGCTGCATCGTTCTTCTCGATCTCGTAGCGGTAGGCGTTGTGCGACCAGGGCGTCGAGAACGACTGGCGGTCGATGACGAGCACCTCGTCAATATCCGCCACGCGCATCGGCTCGACGCGGTAGGGCAGGTCGGCAAAGGCCGTCGCGGCCAGGGTCACGCTGGGCAACTCTGTCTTCACCTCTCGCTCACGTCGGCGGGTAGATGGGCGCCAGCCCGTTGACGTCGTCTTGCTCGCCCCACTGCAGGCGCTGCCAACCTAGCTCAGCCAGGTAGCCAACGCGGCGGAAGCTGGCCGCCGGTTCGGGCAACGCCGCCCGCTCGCCCCAGCGGGCGCTCAGCACCGCGCGGTCTTGCGCCTTCAGTTCCCCAGCGTACAACGCTGGACTATGCTCCGGCGGGGCCATCTCGTCCAGCCGACCGAGCTTGTAGTCCTGCGGCGCGGGCCAGGGCTGGTCGGGGCGGAAGAGGGCGCCGGCGAAGCGGCCTCGCCCGGCGGCGATGACCGCCCAGATGGGCAAGCCCTGCTCGCGGTGGGCATGGGCGACGGCGTAGAGCGACGGGACGCCGACGAGGGGCAGCCCCTGGGCAAAGGCCAGGCCCTTCGCCACACTCATCCCAATCCGCAGCCCGGTGAATGACCCCGGCCCCAACCCGACCACCAGCCCGCTCAGGTCCGCCGTTGTCAGGCCCTGCTGGCTCAGCAGCGTGACAAGGTTGGGCATCAGGTCCACCGTGTGGTGGGCCAGCGAGGTCCAGGTGTGCTCGGCGGCGACTCCGTCCCCATCGTACAGCGCTAGCCCGGCCAGGTGGCTGGCCGTGTCAATCGCCAGAATCATTTCAGGTACTCAGCATAACGCGGGCCACGCGCCGCGAGAACGATGGTCCGCTCGCCCGTGTCACCGTAGCTCAACGTAATGTCCAGCCGCTCGGCGGGTAGCAGCGGCTCGACCCGCTCGCCCCACTCGATGAGCGTGACGCCGTCGCCGTACAGGTACTCGTCGAGGCCAAAGGTGTGCGCCTCGTTGGGACCGGCCAGGCGGTAGGCATCGACGTGGTACAGCGGCAGCCGGCCAGAGTGGTACTCGCGCAGCAGGGTAAAAGTGGGGCTGATAACCGGCTCGCGCACGCCCAGCCCGCGCCCAATGCCCTGGGCCAGCGTCGTCTTGCCCGCGCCTAGCGGCCCGCGCAGAACGACCACGTCGCCCGGCTGGAGCCGCCGCGCCAACGCCTCGCCCAGCGCGCTCGTCTCCTCGCGGCTGTGGCTGACCATCTGGGTTGTTCGGGTAATAGGGGAGGCGTCGACTGGCATATGGGTATTATAAACGGCTTTGACCAATCTGCCCAACGTTTTTGCGACCGCACCGGGAATTCGTCTCCCGGCCCAAACTATGCTAAGATACGACCGCTGGCGATTGACAATTGACGATTGCCTCACTGACCACTGACCGCTGACCATTGATAGTTGACGATTGACCATTGACCCCATGCGTATTCTCGTTATCTCCGACATTCACGCGAACCTGGCCGCGCTGGAGGCCGTTCTGGCCGATGCCGGCAGCTTTGACCGCGTCTGGTGCCTGGGCGACGTCGTCGGCTACGGCCCGCAGCCCAACGAGTGTGTCGACCGCGTCCAGGGGCTGCGCCGCTACCAATGCCTGGCCGGCAATCACGACTGGGCCGCGCTGGGCAAGCTCGACCTGGAGGACTTCAACACCGACGCGCGGCTGGCCGCCCTCTGGACGCGCCAGCAACTCACCCCCGACAACTGGCGGTTCCTGAGCAACCGGCTCGAGCTGGTCGGGCCGTTCGAGGAGCGTTTCACCCTGACCCACGGCAGCCCCCGCCACCCCATCTGGGAGTATATCCTGGACGAGGAGGTGGCCGCCGAGAACTTCCCATACTTCACCACCCAGGTCTGCCTCGTCGGCCACACCCACGTCCCCGTCATCTACGCCCTCCACGACGGAGACGTCCGCGCGGTCCGCCCGCCCCTCGACCAGCCCTTCCCGCTGGGCGAGGAACGCCTCATCATCAACCCCGGCAGCGTCGGTCAGCCGCGCGACGGTGACCCGCGCGCCAGTTATCTTCTCCTCGACGTCGAGCCAGCGACTGTCACCTACCGCCGCGTCGAGTACCCCATTGAAGTGACCCAGGAGAAAATGGTGGCGGCGGGCTTGCCGCCCCGCATCATTGCCCGCCTCAGCTACGGCTGGTAGAGGAAGCGCAAGGCTTTGCCCGACGCCCCCCTCCTCGAGTCTCAGGATAGCCTGTACGCGCTGTGTGAGGCGACGGCCCGCCGCGTGCTCGCCAACCAGGGCTGGGAACTGGTCGAGGTCTGGCCCGCGTTCGTGGCCGAGGTTGTCGCCCAGGTCGATGAGTTGCGCGGGCGGCCGGGCGATACGCTGGCCAAGCGGGCCGAGCGCGCCGTCACCCGCGCCTACTGCCCGCGCCTCCTGGCGGCCTGTAGGGCGGGCGGGCAGCAGGCGGCGCGCGGTTTCGCCGAGCTTGGCCGCTACCTCCACGCCGTGGCCCGCGCCCGCTGCCGCGATGTGGACACCGCTCGCGAGAGCGCCCAGCGCGCCCTGGAGATCGTCTGGCGGCGGCTGGACGACGTGCGCGAGCCGTGGGCCTTTCTGGGCTACGCCCGCGTCATCCTGGTCCACGAGTTGGACCCGCGCTGCCGCCCGCAGCCGAGCGCGCCACGCCTGGTTGCCCTGCGCCCCGACGACAGCGAGGAGCCAGGCATCGCCCTGGCCGACCCGCACGCCGACGCGGCACAGGCCGCCGTCGAGCAGGCCGCCGAAGAGACGACACTACGCGCTGCCATCCGCGCCTGTCTCCGCAGCCGCCAGCAGCGCGAGGTCATCCTGCGCCTGTTCCTCGACGGCGAGAGCGTCCTGGCCGTCGCCGAGGCGCTGGGGACCACGCCACAGAACGTCTGGGTCCTCAAGAGCCGCGCCCTGGCCCGCCTGCGCGCCTGCCCCGACATCGCGCAGCTGGTGGAGAAGTGATCAGAGTATTGTGCTTGACCGCAGCGCCGAATCGACTTATGTTTGGAGGGGCTGTGTTGACGACGACAGACCCGCAAGGCCGCTTGGTGGAGATAATCATATGGCGACAATAGCTATTCCGGAAGCTGTTCAGGCTTACTTCCCCAAGACCATCGACCCGTCCAAGCTCTGGGTCCACTACAACCCGACGGCGGACTCTTTAACCATCTACTTCACGGGCGCCCCCGTCGCGAGCATCTGGACCGATGTGGACCTGTATGCCTACATCGGGTTCGCGGCGGACAATGAGAAAGCGGTGACGGGGGTGATGATCGAACACTTTAGCCAGTGGCTCGTCGCGCCCGAACGTTCGAGACGGCCAGCAGCATAGTCAGGGCTATGATCAAACAACTCTCGATATTTCTAGTCCTATTTGTCGGCCTGCTATGTTCGCTTGTCCTGCTATGTTCGCTTATATGGTGTGTTGACGAGCAAATGGCCGCTGACTTCCAAGCGCGAAGTGGTGAAGTGCATCCGAATGTATACGTTCGAAAGCACATCAAGATAGGAACACCTCGCGAAGAAGTTCATGCTCAGCTAGGCACTCTAGGGCACGTCTCGATTGGCGAACTTAGGCCGGCGGGTCAACCAGGTGGCTATCCAGATAAGTGGGAGGAGGAAGTCGTCATCCAGCATCGCTTGCTTGGGGAGTTCTTTGTCGTCCACCCAACCTTCAAGTTCTTCTATGACGACCAACTCAACCTCAGTTCAGTCTTCATCGTCTATGACTAGCTCTGCAAAGTCGACAACGGCTTGAGCCGAGGTTGGCCGATGCAGGCTGGGTCGGCGCTATAAGTAGACGTATTGCATCGATAACCTTCAACTTGAAACCTTCAACCTGCCACCGGTTTTAGCATGTACGAAACGTTCGCGCACACGGCCGACCTCGGCCTGCGGGTCACGGCGC
>CAZLBQ010000253.1:0-8935 GCA_964557745.1 uncultured Anaerolineales bacterium | reverse complement strand
GGCGACGAGGTCTACGAGGGCCAGGTCGTCGGCCAGCACATCCGCGACATCGACCTGGGCGTCAACGTCACCAAGCGCAAGGTCCTCAACAACATCCGCAGCTCGACCAAGGAAGCCTTCGTCACCCTCAAGGCGGCGCGGAACCTAAGCCTGGACGATGCCATCGAGTACATCTCCGAAGACGAGTTAGTCGAGGTGACGCCTAAGAACATCCGCCTGCGCAAGCGCGTCCTGGACACCCAGACGCGCCAGCGCCAGGAGAAGCGCGCCCGCCTCGCCGAGGCGCTGGCGTAGGTCAGACGGGGCGCTTAAAGCCCCTCACCCCCTACCCCCTCTCCCACGTGGGGCGAGGGGGTGATTGATTCCCCTTCTCCTCACGTGGGGAAGGGGAAAGGGGATGGGCGAACCAGCCCTCACGCGCTTGCCTTTCTCCTCCCCTTCTGCTATGCTTCCGTCTCGCGCAATCGCTTGTCCCTGACCTCGATGGCGAGCAATAGTGTATGGCTACACCCCCGTCCCCGCCGCCTCACCAACCTGCCGCCGCCCGCACCGCGAACCCCGACTCCCCGCCATCGCGCGGTCGTGGTCGTCGCACCGTGACCACCCTTGACAGTGTCGCCGGCGTCGCCAACCTGTTCACCACCGTGTTCCGCTCGAATCCAGCGGCGCTCATCATCACGCGCCGTGACGATGGCACGATTCTCGAGGTCAACGAGCGCTGGCTCAAGCTGTACGGCTTCACGCGTGACGAGGTCATCGGGCGCACGACCCTCAGCCTCAACACCTACGTCGACCCGAGTGACCGCGAGCGTGTGCTGACCCTACTGCGCGAGCAGGGCCACGTCCGCGACTTTGAGACGCGGATTCGGACGAAGTCGGGGCAGACCGGGGTTGTGACGGCCGCCATTGTGCCGTTCGAGGTCAACCGCGAGGGCCTGTTGGTGACCATGCTCCACGACGTCACCGAGTTGCGCGCCGCAGAGGCGGCTCGGGCGCAAGCAACTGACGCGTTACGTCAACTTGCCGAATTGCTCGAACAGACCCATGACGCCGTCCTGATCTGGGAGTTGGGCGGGCCGATTAGCTACTGGAACCGGGGCGCGGAGGAACTCTACGGCTACACCAAGGCCGAAGTCATTGGCAAGATTAGCCACGATGTTTTCCAGACCGTCCATCCCGATGGCGTAGCAGCCATCGAGCGGGTGCTGGTGACGACGGGGCGCTGGGAGGGCGAACTCAGCCACATGACGCGCGCCGGGCGGCGCATCACCGTCGAGAGCCGCCACATGCTCTATCGCCTGGGCGAGCGGACGATCGTGATGGAGACGAACCGCGACATCACCCACCGCAAGCGTGTCGAACAGCGGCTCCGCTTCCTGGCCGAGGTGAGCGCCGAGTTGGCGGCTTCCCTCGACTACGAGGAGGCGCTGGCTCGCCTCGCCCCCCTCGCGGCGCCCGACTTCGCCGACTACTTCTCGGTGTACGTCGTGCAGCCTGACGGCAGCTTGCGTCTGGTAGCGCGGGCCGACGCCGACCCTGCCCTCGCCGCCCTCATGCGGGACATCGATACCCGCTATCATCCCGGCCCGCACCTCCCGTCGAGCTACTCAGCGCACATCTTGCAGACGGGCCGGCCCGTCCGCATCGAGGCGGTTGCGCCCTCTTTCTTTGCTCACCTTGAGGTGGACGCCGACTTGAAGGCGCTCATGGGCCGCCTCAGCGGAGCCTCGCTGCTCATTCTCCCCCTGCTCGCGCGGGGCCAGGTGCTTGGCACCCTCTCCCTGGTACGAGCGGCGGGTGGGGAGGGCTACACCCCCGACGATCAAGCCTTCGCGGAAGACCTGAGCCGCCGCATCGCCGTCGCCATCGACAATGCGCGTCTCTACCAGGACGCCCAGCGCGCCATCCGCGTGCGCGACGAGTTCATGTCCATCGCCTCCCATGAACTCAAGACCCCCCTGACGTCGCTCCAGATGCAGACGCACCTGCTGTTGCGCTATGCCCGCCAGGGCAGCCTCGACACCATCCCAAACGAGCGGCTCATGCAGTTGCTCACCATGGGTGACGAGCAAGTCAAGCGTCTGACCGACCTGGTGAGCGACTTGCTGGATGTCTCGCGCATCGAGGCGGGGCGACTCGAGTTGGCGCGCGGGCCGGTCGACCTGGTGGCGATTGTGAAGAGCGTGGTTGAGCGGACCGCCGACGTGGCGGCGGCGATGGGCAGCGCCGTCAGCGTGCAAGCGCCCGAGCGATTGGTAGGTAACTGGGATGGCTCACGCCTCGATCAGGTGGTGACGAACTTGCTGACGAACGCCATCAAGTACGGCAAGGGGCAACCGATTGAGCTGACGGTGGCCGCCGTGGGGGACGGGGCGCGCTTGGTGGTGCGTGACGAGGGGATCGGCATCCCGCCCGACCGCCTGGCGAGTATCTTCGAGCGCTTCGAGCGGGCCGTGCAGGTCGGTCAGTACAGCGGCATCGGGTTAGGTCTCTACATCTCCCGCCAGATTGTCGAGGCGCACGGGGGGACGATTCGCGTGGCGAGCGCGCCCAACGCGGGCGCGATGTTCACCGTCGACCTACCGCTGACGCCGACATCGTAATCACCCCTCAAACGGAGACCGGCCCATCAGGCGTGACATGGTCTTCTCGGAGTGACCAGGGAAGGCGCGGAGCAACACAGTGAGGGGTCTGCTCTGATGACGCTGGCAGAGCAGACCCCTCACTGCGCTTGCATGACTCAGGTGGGCTAGCAGCTACCTCTCGCGGTCATCCGGCACGAAGATCGACAGCAGGATGCTGACGACGGTGACAATGAGCGCACCGACGATGGCCGCCCAGAACCCGTTGACCTGGAAGTTGATGCCGAACCACTGCGCAATCTGGCCCGTCAGCCACAGCATGAACGCGTTGATGACGAACGTGAACAGGCCCAGGGTCAGCATCACGAGTGGACAGGTCAGCAAGGTGATAATCGGCCGCACGAGGGCGTTGACGACGCCGAAGATGAGGCCAATGGCGAGATAGGCCAGGAAGCCGTTGGGGTTAGCCCAGTTCGGACCGACGATGCCCGGCACAATATTGGCGGCGATGATCAGCGCGACGGCGTTGATGAGCAGGCGAATGAGGAAGCGCATCGACTCTCCTTATACATGGACTGAGGCAGTTGCCTGGGCGAGCGGTTCACTCGCCCGCCCCGACCTGATGACTTCATAGCAAAGACACAGCGCCCGTCACGTCGCGCCGCCCCGCCAGGCCTCCGCGCCCTGGACGATGAGCGTCGTAATCGGGCTGCGGTGCGTCAGGTCATCACTCAGGTCTTCCAGGAAGAACTGCAACAGCGTGCCGCCCCGCTCGTGCGCCCCGATGACCAGCAGGTCGTGCTGCCCGTGCTGAATCTCGCTGATAATCTGGTCTACCACGACGCCTTCGCGCAACTGCAAGGCGTGGCCCACCCCCTGCGCCTCGAGAATCAACTGCGCCTGCTCAAGCTGGCGGGCGGCCGGCGACCCCGCCGCGAGGAACTGCTGGACGTGGCTGCGCATGTCCTCCAGGCCACTGTACACCAGCGGCACCTGCGACACGATGTGTAGCACCGTCACGTAGGCGTCGAACGCGTGGGCGATGCGGGCCGCGACCTCGGCGTCCACGGCGCTGTGCGCGCCGCCGCCGACACACACCAGGACGCGCTTCGGCGGCTTCACCGGCGGCTGCGCAACGAGAATGGCCGCCCCCACCCCGCGCACGACGGTGCTGAGCCGTGAGCCGCGCATCAGGCTGCGCGCGCCACCCCGAATCGAGGGCGGGACGATAATCAGGTCGTAGCTGTTCCGCTTCGCCTCGGCCACAATGGCGCTCGACCCGCGCGACCCGTCGGTGGTCTCGACACGCACCGTCCCCCCCCGCGCCCGCACATACTTGACGAGGCCCTCCAGCTGCGTGACCCCCGATGACACCCGCTCGTAGGCCATCAGCAGCGTCGCCTGAATATCAAGCTGCTCGGCCAGCACGCCCAGCCACTCCAGGGCGCAACTCCCCGCCGGGCCGGCGTCGGCATAGACAAGGACTTTCACAGGTATGTCTCCTCCCCTCGCGACAGACACTCTACCCATGCCATGGCGCAATCCTCACGGCGTACCCTCGTAGCGCCAACTTTAGTCGGCCGCCAGCTGAGTTTAGACCATGAACGGTCTGCCCTGGCTCGTCGGCCAATGCCAGCGTCCGTCGTCACGATAGCAACAGGCCGATGGGCGTCAGCGTGATGATGAGGACGAACACGCTGAAGGTGCGTCGGTTCCGCAGCGTCAGTTCCAGCCCGCGCTCAATGGCCGCCTGGTACGGCCCATAGGCGAATAGCAGGATGAGCAGCGACAGGAACGCCACGCTGAGCATCTCGGTCAGGACAATGGTAAAGGCGCGCGGCGTGTTGAGCAGCAGCGCCGCGAACAGCGTATCGATAAACGTCGAGATGTTGCAGCCCATGATGTACGGGATGATGTTCTCGCGGCGGACATAGCCGCGCGCCGAGAGCGGCACGAGGACCGACAGCGACACCGACACCGACAGCGTCACGCTGGTCACGGCGAGACCCAGCAGGAACATCACCTGGGGGCGGTAGACGAAGTCGGCGATGCGCTGGAAGCCCGTCTGCTCCGGGTTCACTTCGGGCAAGGCCTTGTCGAAGAGTTGGAACGCCGCCAGGAGCGTGACGATGCCCAGGATGAACACGGCCCAGCGCGGCAGCAGCGCGGTGATGCGGGCGACGATGGGATCGTAGACGACGTCGATGACCGAGTTGAGCGCGGCGGGCCGCCCGAAGCGCACCACGTCCAGCCAGCCGCGCGTCAGGATGGTGTAGCCCACGGCCATAGCGGGCAGGTAGACGCTGGCCGTCACCATGAGGGACATGATGCCAATGGACACACTGGCGACGCGTTGGTGGCCGCGCAGGTAGTAGAGAAAGCCGATGAACAGTACGATGAACGACGCGCCCAGCCGCGAGCCGGTGATCATGGCGAAGGCCTGGACGTCGCTAATCACCTGGCTGCTGAACAGCGAGAGCGAGATGGCCGCGACGGGCGACCCGCTCAGCACCAGGTAGGCCATCAGCCAGCCAAAGCCGACGGCATCCCAAACGCCATCGACGTGGAGGCCCTGGAGAATAGGGGCAATGCCCCCCGCGCCTTTCTTGAGCAGTTCGAGGGCGAGGATGAAGACCGCCAGCCCGCCGACGGCGATGACAATCTTCTGGGCAAAACGGGCGACGCGCTGCAGGGCGGTATCGCTGGGTGCGAGTTCGAGGCCGGCCGTGACGGCGGCAGTTGTCGCCTGGTCCCCATCGGTGTGGCTCATACGAGCGCCCCTTTCGTCTCAACGGGGACTCAGTATAGCGCAGGTAGAGCTTTCGCGCAACAGGGCGGGCGGACAGTGTCATATAAACCCGAAGTGTCTTAAAGACCTGTCAGGTCTGTGCCGCCTTGAAAACGAGCAAGGCCGACACCCGTTTCGGCGTCGGCCTTGTCTCGCTTATGTGTGCATTGGCGCTAGGCCGGGGCAGGGGCCTCGAAGTACTCGGTGGCGGACGTCTGGAGCAGCACCCACAGCGCGTAGATGCCGATGGCCGTCCCAATCGGGAAGTGGATGAGGCCCAGGACGGCGACCACCACAGCCAGGACGCGCCCCCACGTCTTGCGCGTCAGCAGGCCATAGCCCGCCAGCAGGCCCGGCACCGCCAGCGCCGCCAGGAACACGCCCAGGCTCGTGCCGACGACCCCCAGCACGCGCATCGCCTCCGCCTCGCCCGACGCCACGCCGACACCCGTCAGCAGCATGAACAGGAAGCCGCCAATCGCCAGATACACGAGATGCCCGACAATCAAGAGCCAGCCCAGAATGGTCACATGGGCTTGCAGATCACGTGTCGTTAACTGATTCACAATACCCTCCTCTCCGCGTACGCTGTCCCGTGTGGACAGTCTTCCCTATTGGTACTACGTACCACGCGGCGGAAAGTCGCAGCCGGCGGCCCATACCGGCAAAAAGGCCAGACCCTAAGAGTTTTTGGAAACCCCTAGGGTCTGGGCGCCGAACCGGCGAGGTGATGCGGTCTAGTACAGGAACATGGGCTTGCCCATGACGTGGGACACCTTGGGCTTGTAGTTGTCGCTGTCGTACAACTCGTGGACATCGACGCGCTTCACGCCCTGGGTAATGGTCTGCAGCGGGATGTGGGTATAGCGGCCCTCCTGGAGCGCCACCATCCGCCCCGTCACGCCTCGGTTGAGGAGCTGCGACGCCAGGTAGCCGTAGCTGCTCGCCACCATGCGGTCCAACGCGTCAGGCGCGCCGGAGCGCATCAGGTAGGCGATCTGCTGGTAGATCATATCGCTGTGCGTCATATCCTTGAGCACATCGGCGGTGAACTGGCCGATGCCGCCCAGCTTCTTGTGGCCGTAGGCGTCCTCGATGCCCCTCTCCAGCACGTCGCCGCCGATCATCTGCGCGCCCTCGGAGATGGTCACGATGGCGTACTGGCTCGGGTTGCGCTTCTTGTCCTCGACCAGGAATTGCGCCAGGCGATTGGGGTCGAAGGGCACTTCCGAGATGATAGCGCGGTCGGCGCTCGCCAGATAGGCCGAGATCAGGCTCGTCTCGCCCGAGTTGCGCCCGAACAGCTCGATGACGGCGATGCGCTCGTGCGAGCCGGCCGGGGTACGCAGGGCGTGGATGAACTCGACGCTGCGGGTGACGGCGGTCGAGAAGCCGATGCAGTAGTCGGTGCCAAAGACGTCGTTGTCCATCGTCTTCGGGATGGCGATGACAGGCACGCCTTCCTTGTGCATGCGCACGGCGTAGCTCAACGTGTCGTCGCCGCCAATGGGCACCAGGGCGTCGATCTTGAGCGCCTCCAGGACCTTCAGGACGTGGGGGGTCAGGTCGTAGCGCTGGTCGCCCTGGTACTCCTCGCCCTTCATGAACTCGGGGACATCCTTGCCCTTGACGCGGCTGGGATTGGTGCGCGACGTGTGCAGGAACGTGCCGCCGGTGCGGTCGATGGTGCGGACGACGGCCTTGTTGAGGGGGATGTTCCACTCCGGCTGCGGCTCTTTCTTCGCCGGGTCGTTGTAGAGGACGCCCGCCCACCCGCGGCGGATACCGATCACCTCGTGCCCCTCGTCGATAGCGTGGTCGACAAAGGCCTTGATACACGGGTTCAGGCCGGGGACGTCACCACCGCCGGTAAGAATGCCAACACGCATATAGATTCTCCTCGTGATGCTCTAGACCCGCGCGGCTTACACCACAGCGGGCGAATTGTCTTTGACGATGTGCTCCACCTGGCCGCCCGTGATTTCCACGAGGCGGACCAGCGGGATAGCGAAGATGGAATTGGACGAGCCGGCCGCGGCGTACACCGTCTCATACCGCTCGAGCGTCTGGTCGATGATGACCGGCACGCGCGTCGTGTGGCCGACGGGCGGCACCCCGCCGGGGCTGAAGCCCGTCACTCGCTCGACCGTCACCGCGTCGGCGATCTTGACCTTCCCTTTATTAACGCCGAACAACGCGCCAAGTTTCCGGTCATCCGCCTTCTGGTCGCCCGCGACAAGCACGAGCACGGGCCGGCCGTCGATGAGGAAACACAGCGACTTCACGATAGCGCCCACGTCGCAGCCGACCGCCGCCGCCGCGAGCGGCGCCGTGGCCGTGCTCTCGGTAAACTCGACAACACGCAACTCGGGCGCGACCTCGCTTAGGGTGGCGCGGACGCGCTCGACAGGGCTAGAGGACATACCGGGTATCCTTCAACACAAAAGACGCCGGATGGGAGTCAGACACATCCCCACCTCTGGCGTCTTTGCCAGTCTTCGCGGGACAGCCCCTCAATTGTACTCTAGCCGCGCCAGCGCGCAAACGTCCGCTATAGCGTATCACAGCCGAGTGTGGTACAATGTTTGATTAAGACCACCTCACGGGAAGACTTATGAACGAGAGGAAGGGCAGCCGCATCGACGAGGTACGCGGCGAGCCGCTGGACGAACTCAAGTTCCTTAGCCACCTGCTCGTGGACCGCTTCTACGAGAAGCTGCCCCCCGAGTTCTGGCAGCACGCCCGCGCCGCGCGCCACGAGTTGCGCCTGGCGCTCATCATCCTGCTGCGCGCCGCCCTGGAACACCTCAGCCGCGAGCTGGAGGAAGAGAAGAACGCCCCGCCGGTCAGCGCCCAGCGCGGCAAGATTGTGGTCGAAGCGGCCTTCGCGCCGCCCCCGCCCCCTGCCGCTGCCCCGCCCCCGCCTGCCCCCGCTCCATCGCTTCTCACCGAGCGCAACCCGGTCCCCCTCAACGGCAACGCCAGCCGCCAGCGCGGCAAAATCAGCCTGGACTGACGCGGACGATTGACGATTGACCTGCGCTAATCCGCGTCTTTCGTCCTCCCAGCCCCTCGCCACAGCGCTGCGCGAAGACTCGAACGCGGATTGACGCGGAAAAACAGATGAACGCGGATCGGATTCATATTATGTCTGATCAGTGTTCATCCTCTTTTTCCGCGTCAATCCGCGTGCTATTCTTAAGGACCACAGGACATCAGCGTCGTGTGCAGCGCCCGGCCTGCCGCTTCCCACGTAAACTGGCGCGCTTGAAGCGGGCCGGCCTCGCGCAGCCGCGCCCGCAGCGCCTCGTCGCTGACGAGGCGGTGGAGCGCGTCGGCCAGGGCGTCCACGTCCGTCGGCGGGACGAGCAAAGCCGCGTCACCGACCACCTCCGGCAGCGACGAACTGGTCGAGACAACCGTCGGCGCGCCGCACGCCAGCGCCTCCAGCGGGGGCAACCCAAAGCCCTCGTAGAGCGAGGGAAAGGCGAAGGCGTCGGCCAGCGAGTACAGGGCGGGCAGATCGTCGTCGGCCACATAGCCCAGGAAGCGCACGGCCTCGCGC
>CAZLBQ010000252.1:0-8963 GCA_964557745.1 uncultured Anaerolineales bacterium | reverse complement strand
CCCAGCCGACGCTGGAAGACGTGTTCATCTCGCTGACCGGCAAGCAGTTGAGGGAGTGAGACGTGACAGGTACATTGGTTCAACGCTCGTGGGCGTCGGAGGCGCGCGCCCTGCTGGCGGTGGCGAACAAGGAGTGGACGATCCTGCGCCGCTATCCGAGCTGGATTGTCATGGTGCTCGTCTGGCCCATCATGTTCCCGTTGGCGTCCATCTTGACGGCGCGGGCGCTCAGTGGCCCCGACAACGCCGCGCTAGCCCATTTCAACCAGATGACGGGGACGACGGACTACATCAGCTTCATCGTCATCGGTAATATGCTCTACATGTGGCTAAACATCACGCTCTGGGACATCGGGCTGCTGCTGCGCAACGAGCAGATGCGCGGCACGCTCGAGTCGAACTGGCTGTGCCCGGTGTGGCGCATGTCCATCGTCGTTGGGGGCAGCCTGACCAAGCTGTTGACGTCGCTGTTCTTCCTGGTCGTCACGGTGGTCGAGTTCTGGCTCGTCTTCGGGGTCCAGGTACTCGGCGGCAACATCGGGCTGGCCCTGCTCATCCTGGTCCTGACCATTCCGAGCATCTACGGCATCGGCATCGCCTTTGGCGCGCTCGTCCTGCGCTTCAAGGAGGCTAACGCCCTGGTGTTCCTGGTGCGCGGCATCGCCATGATCTTCTGCGGCGTCACCTACCCGTTGGTCGTACTGCCGCTGTGGATGCAGTCCGTTGCCCGCTACTTGCCGCTGACCTACACCATCCAGGGCATCCGCGACGCCTCGCTGCGGGGCGCGCCGCTGGCCGAGTTGACCCCCGTCCTGGGCGCGCTGGCGCTGTTCGCCATCGGCCTGCCGCTGCTCGGCTACCTGGCCTTCACCTTTGTCGAGCGGCGGGCGCGGCGCACCGGCGCGCTGGCGCAGTACTAGAGAGGGGCCGGGAGGCGACTATGACGACTACTTCTCTCTCGCGACCAGGCTGGCGCTCGAACCTGCGGGTCCTGGCGGGGATCGCGCGCAAGGACTTCTTGCAGTTCTCGCGCTACCCGATGAACGCCGTGTTCCAGGTGCTGCACCCGCTGATCTGGGTCACGCCGCTCTACTTCCTGGGCCGCGCGTTCGTGACAGACAAGGGGGCGACGGGCTTCGCGGGCTACGTCGGGACAGGCGACTACATGTCATTCATCCTGATTGGCTCGGTCCTGTCGCACTACGTCTCGACGGTGTTCTGGGGCATGGGCTTCTCACTCAAGAACGAGATGGACGCCGGGGTGCTGGAGAGCAACTGGATGGCCCCCACGTCGCGGCTGGTCATCTTGCTGGGGCGGACCATCGCCAGCCTGCTCATCACGACGGTGACGGACGCCGTGTTCATCGCCGTCTCGGCGGCCCTGTTCGGCTTCCACGTCACGGGCGACGTCCTGGCGGCCCTCCTGACCGTGCTGCCGATGCTCATTGCGCTGTACGGGTTTGGCTTCGCGTTCGCGGCGGTGGTGCTGCTCATCCGCGACGCGAACACCATGATCGACATCACCAGTTTCCTGGTGAACACGCTGTCGGGGGCGCAGTTTCCGGTCCAGGTGCTGCCGGGCTGGCTGCTCCCCCTGGCGTTGGCCTTGCCGCTCACGTACGGCTTCGACGCCGTGCGTGGGTTCCTACTCGGCGCGCGGACGCTGCTGCCCATCCAGGTGGAGTTGGTCATCCTGGTGGTCTTTATGGCCGCGATGGTTGTCCTGGGCTACGCGGTGTTCAGCCGGATCGAGCGCCGCGTGCGAATCTTGGGCGGATTGGGAATGCACTAAGGTGTAGAGGAGGATTGTATGACCGAGGGAAGCCAGGAACGACAACGGATCCTGAACATGATCGCGGATGGGACGATTAGCGCGGCGGACGGTGTGCGCCTGCTCGGCAGCCTACGGCCTGGCGGCGCTCCAGCCGATACCGACGAGGCGCTTCCGACAGAGCCAACCGTCACCACCGCGAGCGAGGAGGCAACCCGTGAGGCGACGGCGGCGGAGCCGACGACGGCAGTGATACCCGCCCCGTCCCCACGCGGCAAGTGGCTGAGTATCCGCGTGACCGACCTGACCAGCGGCCGCCAGCGGGTGAACGTCAACGTCCCGCTGGGCGTGGTGAGTTGGGGGCTGCGGATGGGGGACCGCTACGGGGCGCGCCTGCCCTTCGCGGTCGAGGAACTGGAAGCGGCGCTTGCTGACAGCGCCGACCACCGGCTGATTGACGTCGAGGACTACGACGGCGGCCAGCGCGTCGAAATCACCATTCAATGACGAGGGAGGAGACCATGTCTGACGGAAGCCAGGAGCGGATGCAAATCCTGAAGATGATTCAAGAGGGCAAGATCAGCCCGGACGAGGGCGCCAAGCTGCTTGAGGCGCTGCGCGGGGCGAGCGGGGGGCGGGCGACGGCCAACTTCACCGCGCCGTCGGGCGCGCCAACGGGCGGGGGCAAGTGGCTGCGCGTGCGCGTGACCGACATGCGCACCGGCCGCCAGAAGGTGAACGTCAACGTGCCCATCAGCCTTGTCAGCATCGGCGCGCGCATCGGCGCCAAGTTTGGCGCGCCCGTGCCGGTCGATATGGATGAGATCATCGCCGCCGTCCGCAGCGGCGCGCAGGGCAAGCTAATCGACGTCCAGGACAACGAGGACGGCGAGCACGTCGAGATTTTTGTCGAGTAAGGAGACACCATGAGCGAGCAGGTTTTCCCGGCCGAAGGGCCGGTCCGAGTGCATATCACGGATGTGTCAGGGGATGTGGAAGTCATCGGATGGTCCGAGGCGCGCGTCAGCCTGGTCGCTGACGACGACGAGATGCCTTATGCCCAGTGGAACGCGGGGCAGTTGGAGATCAGCCGCGCCGAAGACATGCGGCTGCGCGTCCCGCAGGGCAGCCAGGTCCAACTGGACCACGGCAACGGCGACGCGAGTTTCAACGGGATCGCCGAGGTGTCCATCGGGACCATCACCGGTGACGCCGAGTTTCAGAATGTGGGTAACCTGAACTTCGGGCAGGTCAGCGGCGACTGCGCCGTCCGCAACGTGGGCAACGTCAACGGCAGCGAAATCGGCGGCGACTTCGAGGCCCACCGCGTGGCGAACACAAGCCTGGGGCGGGTCAACGGCGACGCCGAAATCCACGGCGCGGCGCAGGTCTCGCTGAGCACCGTCATGGGCGACCTGGAGCTGCACGAGGCCGAGGCGTTCACCGCGGGCCAGGTGTTTGGCGACGTGGCGCTGCATGGCGTTGCCAATGACGTTAACATCGAGAACGTGCGCGGCGACGCCCAGATCGAAGGCGCGAGCCAGGTAAGCCTGGGCGACGTCCACGGCGACCTGGTCATCAGCGAGGCGCGCGGTGCGCTGAACATCCGCCACGTCAATGGCGACGTGCGGCTGCAACACCCCGCGCCTGGCCTCGATCATATCGTGCGCGCCGACGGCGATGTCGCGCTGGGGCTGACACCTGGCCCGGTGCGGCTCAACGTGCGGGCGCACGGCTCCATCCGTTGGGACCGCGCCCTGGGGCTGACGGTGCAGAACGAGGGCCGTCGGCAGTTCGAGGCGTCGGCGGGCGAGGGCGGCGGCCTGATTACCGTCAGCGCGCACGGTGACGTGGCGGTCTATGTCGAGGGCGACGAGCGCGGCCGACGTGGGCGTGGGCGCTGGGCCGTCGCGGGGGCGACCGTTCCCGCTATCCCACCTATTCCGCCCATCCCGCCCGTTCCACCCGTTCCGGCGCTGCCGCGCGCCGCGACGACCGGCTTCGCGTTCGGGGTCCCGGCGCGCCGCGCGCCCCAGGTGTCGGCCGAGGAGCGCACGGTCATTCTCCAGATGCTGGCCGAGGGCAAGATCAGCGCCGACCAGGCCGCGCGCTTGCTGGACGCCTTGGGAGGTTGAGATGATGGAAGAGCGCATCGAGGAAACGTTTGAGACTGGCCCCCAGGCCGAGGTCAGCGTCGAGAACGTACGCGGGGCCGTGACCGTCACGGCCTGGGACGAGGCCCGCGTCCACGTCGTGGCGCGACGGCGGGGCGAGCGGGCGCGGGTCATCGTGACCGGCGACGGGCCGCGCGTCACGGCTCGCACCGAGATCGAGCCGCGGGACAAGGGCATCGCGGCCTGGTTTAGCCGCGAGGAGCCGGCCGAGGTCGAGTACGACGTGCGGGTGCCGCGCGGCAGCCAGGTGTGGCTCAAGACCGTTAGCGGCTCCATTCGGGTCTCCGGCGTGCAGAACACGGTCGAGGCGACGAGCGTCGATGGCTCGGTGATGGGCGCGGATCTGCGCGGCGTAGTGCGGGCGCAGGCGACCAACGGCACGGTCGAGCTAACCAACGTCACGGGCCAGGCGCAGGCGTATACCACTAATGGTACGGTGGCGCTGCGCGGCGGCCACCTGGACGATATCACGGCGGAGACGGTCAACGGCGCCATCATCGTTGACCCGCTCAACGCCGGGAGCGAGGTCCGAGCGCGCACCGTGAACGGCGAACTCCGGTTGAGCGTGCCGCCCGCCGTGGCGGTTGACCTGGACGCCTCCGGCGTGATGCTCCGCGCCCAGATCGACGGGCCGAGCCAACCCTACGAGACGTCGCGGACGGCGTGGCGCGGGACGATCGGCCAAGGCCAGCCCAACGCGCGGGTCAGCTACCGGACAGTCAACGGGCGCGTGCAGGTCAATGGCCGGGGCGCGGTCGGCCAGGGCGCGGGCCAGGCCGCGGGGGAGATGCCGCAGCCGACGCCGCCAACGTTCCCGACGCCACCCACGCCACCGACCCCGCCCGCCCCGCCGTCAGCGGAAGCTGGCGCGCCGGCCAGCCCGACGGTCGCGGCCAGTGCGCCGGCCGCCGAAGCGCCCCGGGATGTCATGAGCATCCTGGCGGCCATCGAGCGCGGCGAGCTGAAGGTCGAGGACGCGTTGGAACTGATGAAGAAGGCGAACGGGTAATAAGGAGAGCAAGCATGCATGGTCACGGCGAGTTTCGCTGGCGTGGGCGCGGACGAAGGCGCGTGTGGGATAGCGAGGACCTGGAGCAGGAGGTCGACGCCAACGTGCGGGAGGCGATGCGCCAGGCGAAGGTCAACTTGAAGCACAACGTCAAGCCCGCCATGAAGCATCTCAGGCGACAGTTGAAGGAGATGGACATCGAGGGCACGGTTGGGCAGGCGATGGACCAACTGCGGGCGTGGGCAGCGAACCAGCCGCCGCGCGCGGAAGACACCAGCGAGGCGCGGCTGACCATCCTGCGCATGGTCCAGGAGGGCAAGATCACGGCTGAAGAGGCCGGGCGTCTGCTCGACGCGCTGTAGGAACGGTGACATGTGGGGCTCGCCCCTCACCCCCAGCCCCTCTCCCACGCACGGGAGAGGGGCGCCCGTATTTCCCCCTTCCCCTCATCGTGGGGGAAGGGATGAGGAGATTGCTGGGTCCGTTTGACGAGGCGGGGCGTTCACCGTTGAATGGGCATAGGCTGCGTGAAGAGACAAGGCGAAATTGAGATGGAGGTGGCGGATGACGGCGCCGGTGAAGGAGCTAACTCTAGAGCAGGTGGTCGAGCAGGCGCGGCGGCTGTCGGCGGACGACAAGGTGCGGCTCATCCAGCGCGTGGCGGAGATGCTCGCGCCAGGTCGACGGTCTCCTGAGACCTCTCGCCCGTTGGTCTACGGCGAGTTCAAGGGCGAGCGGATGTCGACCGAGGAAGACTTCAAAATTTCCCCTCAACTCCGCTCGACAAAGTCCAGGCCCGGCGCCGGGCTGTAGGCCGACCAGCCGCCGTCCACGAGCAGTGTCTGACCATTGACATAGCTCGCGGCGTCTGAGGCGAGGAACAGGACGGCCTGGGCGATGTCGTCCACCGTACCCGCGCGGCCTAGCGGGTTGAGCGCGCCCCAGTTCTCGGCGTACTGCGGGTCGTCGGCCAGGTTACGCTCGTTGACGATGGCGCCGGGCGCGACGGCGTTGACCGTGATGCCGTGTGGCCCCAGTTCCAGCACCAGGTTACGGGCCAGCATCTGCAGGCCGCCCTTGGTCATGGCGTAGGCCGACAGGTAGCGGACGGCCTGGTTGCCCGTCACCGACGAGGTGAGGATGATGCGCCCGCCGCCTCCTTGCTGCGCCATCTGCCGCGCCGCCGCCTGGGCCGTGAAGTAGCTGCCCTTGAGATTGACGCCGACCACGGCGTCGAAGGCGTCCTCGCGGTAGTCCAGGAACTTGCCCCACAGCGTGATGCCGGCGTTGCAGCAGGCGATGTCCAGGCGGCCAAACGCGGCGACGCACTGCTCGACCAGCGCGCGGCACGTCGCCACCGACGACACGTCGCCCGCCAAGCCGACGGCCTGCCCGCCCTCGGCGCGGATGGTGGCGGCGGCGCGCTCGGCCAGATCGCCGTCACGGTCGTTGACGAGGACGGCGGCGCCCGCCCGCGCCAGGGCCTGGGCGATGGCGAAGCCGATGCTGATGCCCGCGCCTGTGACAAGGGCGGCTTTCCCACTCAGGTCGGTCATGAGGACTCCTGGGACGACCGCTGACGACCGACCGCAGACCGCTGCCAAGAGTACGCAGCAGCGGTCTGCGGTCAGCCGTCGGCGGTCACTTCACATAGATGTACAACTCGCCCGGCTGGAGCCAGTGGTATTTCTGGCGCGGGTAGCGGCGGTCCAGGGTGTCGGCCAGGAGGGCCGGGTTGACGTGGTTGCCCGCGAACATGTCGTTGTGGGTGGGGATGAACACGTCGGCCCCGATGGCGTCGGCGAGGGCAGCGGCCTCGTCGGCGTTGAGGTTGCCGATAATGTTCTGCTGCTCGCGGAACCAGTCGCGCCCATTGATGGGCAGGCAGGCGATGTCGATGGCGCGGTCCGTAAGCCGGTCGAGCAGGCCGTCGTACAGGATCGTGTCGCCCGCGTGGTAGAGTGTGACGCCGTTGAGTTCGAGAATGTAGCCCAGGAAGCGATAGCCGCGCTGGGGGTCGTAGTCCAGCCCGTAGTGCGCCGATGGGATGGCGGTAAAGGTGAGGTCGCCCCAGGTGGTCAGGTGATCGACCGTCGGCGTCAGAATGCGCTCGTCGGCGATACCCGCCTCCCGCAGGATGTCGGCGCTGTTGGCCGGGCCGACAAAGCGCGCCTGGGGCGAGGCCTGGGCCAGCGGGCCGACAGTCATGGGGTCGGTGTGGTCCAGGTGCTCGTGGGTACAGAAGACGACCTGGGCGTTGGTGACCTCGTCGGCGTGCAGCGGCGGGTGGATGGCGCGCCCGCTGTCCATCACGTGGCCGCGCTCATCCCGCCCCCCATAGTGCGACAGGTAGGGGTCGATGTAGACAATGGTCTGCCCCCCCTTGATGACCATCCCCACCTGGCCCAGCGCCCACAGCGCCAGCATGCCGTGGGGCACGGCCAGGCGGTCGATCTGCTCAGTCAGACGTCGACCCTGATAGGTCGCCATAACCCTCGCTCCTTAGCGGACGAAGGACCAATGACCAAGAGGTTGGTCCTTCGTCCTTGGTCATTGACCGCCTATCAATACTTGATGTCTACCCGCCGCCCTTCTCGCGACGACTCAGTGATGGCATCTAGGACGACGGCGCAGCGGTAGCCGTCCTCGAACGTCGCGCCGTAGGGAGCGATGTCCTTGTTGTGGACGATGGCGTCCAGCAGGTGGTAGACCTCGTGGATGAAGGTGTGCTCCCAGCCGATGATGTGGCCGTGGGGCCACCAGTACTTCCAGTAGGGGTGGTACGACTCGGTGACCAGGACGTTGGTGAAGCCGGGCTGGATGGCCTGCGGGTTCTGGCCCGGCAGGTGTACCTCCAGCTCGTTGAAGCGCTCCAAATTGTAGCGCAGGCTGCCCTTGGCGCCGTTGATCTCCAGGACCATGCCGTTCTTGCGGCCCTTGGCGAAGCGTGTCGCCTCCAGCGTGCCAATAGCCCCGTTGTCGAACTCGACCCATGCCTCGAAGGCATCGTCCACGGTGACGGGGACGCGCCCGCCGCCCTCGCCGGGCCGCTCGGTGATGAACGTCTTGAGCAGGCCGCCGACGCGGGCCGGCTCGCCGACGATGAAGCGCGCCAGGTCCACGATGTGCGAGCCGAGGTCGCCCAGCGCGCCGCTGCCCGCCACGTCGCCTTGCAAGCGCCAGACGGCGGCAAAGTCCGGGTCCATGATCCACTCTTGCAGGTACTGGGCGCGGAAGTGGTAGATTTCGCCCAACTCGCCATTGCGGACCATGTCGCGGGCGACGATGAGGGCCGGCACGAAGCGGTAGTTGTGGGCGACCATGTGCTTGACGCCCGCCGCCTGCACCGCGTCCAGCATCCGCTTGGCCTCTTCGGCGCTGCGCGCCAGGGGCTTCTCGCAGAAGACGTGCTTGCCGGCCTGGGCGGCGGCGATACACGGCTCGGCGTGCAGGTTGTTGGGACCGCCGTTGTCAAGCACCTGGATGTCTGGGTCCGCCACCAACTGACGCCAGTCGAGGTAGTACTTCTCGTAGCCGTAGCGGCGCGCCGCCTCACTCACCGCCGCCTCGTTGCGCCCGGCGATAGCAACCAGGCGCGGGATGGCGGGCGGCGGGTACATCATGCTGGGCATGGTCAGGAAGGCGTGGCTGTGGGCCTTGCCCATGAAGGCATAGCCCAGCATGCCGATGCCGATGGTTGGGGCCTCGCCCGCCTTCTCCACCGCGCCCATGGTCACAAAGCCGACTTTGTCGCTCATTGGTCCTCCGGACGGTCATCTCTTTTGGAACGCCGCGTCGAACGCCACCGACGAGGCCGGGAAGTCGGTGCGGCGCACGAAGGCCAGCGCGTCCGGCGCGCCCCACTCGCGGTCCATGCCCGAATCCTCCCACTCGATGGACAGCGGTCCCTGGTAGCCGATGCGGTTGAGGGCGCGGAAGACGGCCTCGAAGTCGACGTCGCCGTGGCCGGGCGAGACGAAGTCCCAACCGCGCTCGCGCTCGCCAAAGT
>CAZLBQ010000251.1:2526-8969 GCA_964557745.1 uncultured Anaerolineales bacterium | reverse complement strand
AGCGTGGGGGTAATGGCGTAGGTCGTGTTGGCCGAGCAGACCTTGCCGTAGTTGCCGTCCAGGAACTGCTTGGTCGTCGTCATGCTGGTCGTCGCCAGCGCCTCGTCGCGGTGGCTGTACGTGTTAATCTGCGCGCTGACGAGGCTGGGGTCCAGGAACCACGTGTTCGTGTACGGCGCCGTGCCCGGCGTCTTGAAGTTCTGGACGATCTGGGGCAGCGTCGGGTTGGCATAGCCCAGGAAGCTGGGCGCCAGGCCCGACATGAGCTGCATGATAACACGCCCCTCGTCCCGCGTGTTAGGGTCGGGCGCAATTTCGGGCGCCTTGGGCGCGCCGAACTGCGCGACCTGGACATCCTTCGACTCGCTGAGTTGGAGGCCGGTCAGCCGAATCTGGCCTTCGTAGTACGAGGCGACGACAGACTTGTCGATCTGGACCTGGCAGTTGTCGCTGTTCTGCGCCGCGTTAGCGTCCTTGCAGTTCTTCCAACTGTCCAGCGCGGCCTGGGCTAGCCAAATGATACGGCCGCCCGTCAAGTCGAGGCTCTTGCCAACCTCGCGCTGGGTGAAGGCTATGTGGGCGGAGAAAGCGCTAATCTGACCCGCCACGCCGACGGTCTGGAGGGGGGCCCAGATACGGTAGCCCGAGTTGTCGGTCGCCGTGATGACCGACATGCCATAGATGAGGGCCAGGCTCGGCTTGACCGTGCTGCTGATCTCCAGGACGGGAATGAGTTGCACATCCTGGGTGGAGTGGTTCAGGTCCTGAATCTGGCCCTTGTCGTCGTCGGGCCAGTCGAGGTAGGTCGACGAGTAACGGAGGTGCGCCTGGTTCTGGGGCTGCAACTGGACATCGACGTAGACGACGCTGCCCGTGTACGCCCCCTGGATGGTGAGGTCGAATGAGGGCCGGTAGGGTGCGACGACGCTTCTCGCCTTCGTCACCGGGTCGATCATGCCGTAGGGCGACAAGTCCTGGTCATTGGGGACACCATCGCCGTCGATGTCGCTGTCCCACGCGTCGGGGATGCCGTCGCCGTCGGTGTCGGGGCAGACCAGGGCTTTGGTCGTCTTGTCGATATAGCACGCCTCGCCGTCGTCCACACCATCCTGGTTCGAGTCCGCCTGGAGTGGGTCGAGGGTCCAGTGCTTGCCGTTGCCGTCGGTGAAGCCCTGAACCTCCAGCGTATCGGTGATGGTGTCGTTGTCACTGTCGGCGTTGCGGTAGTCCGTACCGAGGCACCACTCCTCGCCGTTGGTCAGGCCGTCGCCGTCCTCGTCCTGGTTCGGGTCAATCCCTTCGTCGACGTACAGCGTCCGGCAGTCGCGCAGGTCGCTCGCTGGCGTCCCCACGTCGGTCTTGGCCGCGCCGGTTGCGCCTGACTTGAGAGTCGGCCCGTCCGCGACGGGCAGGTTCGCCAGTTGCTCGGCCAGCCGGTCCAGGCCCGTGCCGCCCTTGGGCTGCGCGCCGAGAGCCGCCAGGGCATGGTCGAGGCTCGACGCCTGGGCCACGCGGGCCTGGAACTGGGCCACCAGGCCAACGTTCAGCAGCGGCGTCACCACCATCGCCAGGATCGTCGTGACGACCACCACCGCGTACAGGTTGCGATGGCGGCGCGGGTTGACCAGCGCCAGCGCCAGCGCCACCAGCAAGCCGATGAGGGCAAACTGGACGACGCTGCCCAGCGCCCCGACTGCTGTAGCGCTGACTTCAGTCAGCCCGCCGACTGAAGTCGGCGCTACTGAAGGCGCTGCGGCGGGCAGCGTCAGGACGCCATCCGGCCCGGCCACCGGGGCGGCAATGGGCGGGACGTAGTCGTCGTAGCGCGAGAAGTCGACCGTCATCTTGACCAGGGCTTGCGGGTCGCCGCGGCCGTCGGGCAGGCTCAGAGTGAGAATCTGCCGCCGCGCGCGGCCCGCCTCGTCCACCCACAGCTCACCCTGGCCGCTCATCTTCTCGTAGCGCGGGCTCGCCTTGACCTGGACGCCCTGGGGCAACTGGCTCGCCAGCAGCTTCTCCATGCGGGCGCGCTGATACTCAGCGTACTTGGGACCGTCAATGGCGAAGGTGTAGCGCGCCAGCGTCCCGGCCGCCGTCTTGATCGGCTCGGCCTGGGCCACGTTCACCACCGCCGCCAGGTAGTCGAGATAGTCGCCGTCGGCCGTCGCGCCCGGCAGCGGGTTCTCGACCACCTGCCACTTATCGTTGTGGCCTACATAGGCTTTGCCATCAACCATGAGGAGAGAAATGGGGGAGGAGTTGGGGGCGGCGCTGAGGGTCACGCGAGCGGTGGGGAGACCGCTCGCCCCGTTCGTCGCCGGGACAACATCACCCTCGACACGCAGTTGCGTCTTGCCGACGTCCTGATTCAGCGCGGCGGACGCCAGGCGCCCCACGAGGGTCTGCTGCACGTCCGCGGTCAGGTGATAACTACTCGCCGCGCGCGTGCGTGCTAGCGCCTCGGCAATCGCGCCGTCGGGCGTGTTCCGACTGGCGTGGGCCAGCCGATACATGCCAAAGGCCAGAAGAAGGGGGAGCACGAGCAGGACGCTCAACAGCGTCAGGCGGCGGGTTCGTGGCGCCATCTTCAGATTCTCCTCATGGTACTGACAGGGACCAATATGCCACACGCCACGCGCTCAAGGAGCGCGCGGATGTTTCGCAGTACGAGTGTATAGCGCGAGCGTGACGAAAGCGTGACGGGCGCTGTCACATACGTCACCACCGAGGGATTCAGTTAAACCATACTCTCAAACGGGGTAAATCTTAACGATACGGCGCGCAACGGCCAACTGAGGTCAACTTACCGTGTGATAGTAACACCAAAGTAATCTTCCATACTGTCCAGCAGGGGAATATGAGTCTACCATAGCCGCGAAGGAAATGCAAATCGCCATTTCGCCTCTGCTTCCGTTCAGGGCCAAACGGGTCTATAATCGGGGCATCTTAGCCAGGGGAGAGCCAACGATGACCGACACCGCGACGCCGAGCGAGGCCCGGCTGGATGAGTTGCTGGACGCGATGACGTTGGAGGAGCAGGTCAGCCTGCTGGCCGGGGCCGACTTCTGGACCGTCGCCCCCATCGAGCGGCTAGGCATCCCGACCCTCAAGGTGTCCGACGGCCCAAACGGCGCGCGCGGCGGCGGCGCGCTGATTGGCGGCGTCAAGGCCGCCTGCTTCCCGGTTGGCATCTCGCTGGCCGCCACTTGGAACACCGACCTGGTGGCAGAGGTGGGCCGGGCGCTGGCCGAGGAGGCCCACAGCAAAGGCGCGCGCGTCCTCCTCGCCCCGACGGTCAACATCCACCGCTCGCCCCTCAACGGCCGCAACTTCGAGTGCTACTCCGAAGACCCCTATCTCACCGCCCGCCTGGCCGTCGCTTACATTCGCGGCCTCCAGAGCGGTGGGGTGAGCGCGACGGTCAAGCACTACGTCGGCAACGACTCGGAGTTCGAGCGCAACACCATCAGTTCCGACATCGACGAGCGCCCGCTACGCGAGATCTACCTGCTGCCCTTCGAGGCCGCCGTCAAGGAGGCCGGCGCGTGGGCGCTCATGTCGTCGTACAACCGCCTCCACGGCGTCTACGCCGGCGAGCATCCGCGCCTGCTGCGCGACATCCTCAAGACCGAGTGGGGCTTCGACGGCGTCGTCATGTCCGACTGGTTCGGCACCCACAGCACCGTCGCCGCCGAGAACGCTGGCCTGGACCTGGAGATGCCCGGCCCGACACGCTACCGTGGCGAGCAGTTGGTCGCCGCCGTCCGCGCCGGCCAGGTCAGCCCCGATGCCGTGAGAGACAGCGCGCAGCGCGTGCTGCGCCTCATGGCTCGCGTGGGCGCCTTCGCCAACCCCATCCTCCCGGAGGAGCAGGCCGTCGACCGCGCCGCGCACCGCGCCCTCATCCGCCGCGCGGGCGCGGAAGGCATCGTCCTGCTCAAGAACGACGGCGTCCTGCCGCTCGACCCAGCGCGCCCCACCCGCCTGGCCCTCATCGGCCCCAACGCCAAGACGGCCCAGATCATGGGCGGCGGCAGCGCCCAGGTCAACGCCCACTACCGCGTCAGCCCTTACGACGGCATCGCGGCCGCCGTCGGGTCGGACGTCACGCTGGGCTACGCCCAGGGCTGTACCAACGACAAGCTCTTGCCCCTGCTGCGCGAGCCGCTGCGCATCGAGTACTTCAACTCACCGGACCTGAGCGGCCCGGTCGTGGCCACGGGCCAGGCGGCGCAGGGCGAGGTGATGTGGTTCAACGAGGTCGGGCCTGGTGTGGACCCCCGCCGCTTCTCCGCCCGCCTCACAACGACGTTCACCCCCGACGCCGACGGCGCGTATCACTTCAGTCTCGTCAGCGCCGGCCTGAGCCGCCTCCTCGTCGACGGGCGGCTGGTGGTCGATAACTGGACCCATTGGCGCCCCGGCGACAGCTACTTCGGCTCCGGCAGCAGCGAGATCACCGGTGTGGCCGACCTGCGCGCCGGCCGGCCCGCCAGCCTCACCGTCGAGTACGCCTTCACCGCTGGCGAGGCCCGCCTCGGCATCCGCGCCGTCCGCGTCGGCGTGACGCTGCCGCTCGGCGCTGCGGCTATCGAGGCGGCGGTGCAGCTGGCGGCGGCGGCGGACGTGGCCCTGCTGTTTGTAGGCCGCACCGGCGAGTGGGATACCGAGGGCGCCGACCTGCCCGACATGGCGTTGCCCGGCCGCCAGAACGAGCTTGTCGAGCGCGTCGCCGCCGCCAACCCCAGGACGGTCGTCGTCTTGCAGACGGGCGGGCCGGTGACACTGCCCTGGCTGGACCGCGTCGCCGCCGTTCTCGAAGCCTGGTATCCGGGCCAGGAGTGCGGCAATGCCATCGCCGACGTCCTGTTCGGCGCGGTCAACCCCTCGGGCCGCCTGCCCCAGACCTTCCCGGCCCGCCTGGAGGACAACCCGGCCTTCATCAACTATCCGGGTGAGAACGGCCACGTCCACTACGGCGAGGGCCTGTTCGTCGGCTACCGGTATTATGACAAGAAGCTAATCCCGCCGCGCTTCCCATTCGGCTTCGGCCTGTCCTACACAACGTTCGACGTCGCCAACCTGCGCCTCAGCGCCGACCATCTCGCCCCCGGCGCCATACTGACCGTCTCGGTGGACGTCACCAACACCGGCCCCCGCCTGGGCCAGGAAGTTGTCCAGGTCTACGTGAGCGACGCGCGCAGCCGCCTATCCCGCCCGCCCAAGGAGTTGAAGGCCTTCGCCAAAGTCGACCTCGCCCCCGGCGCGACGCAGACCGTCCACCTGACCCTCGACATGCGCTCGCTGGCGTACTACGACGACGCGCGGGCCGCCTGGGTCGCGGAGGCCGGGACGTTCGAGGTTCTCGTCGGCGCGTCAGCGGACGATATCCGCCTCCGCGCCCCCTTCACCCTCGACGGCGAGTGGGTCTCGTCGGAATAGACATCCACCCAGACCTGACAGGTTTTGAAAACCTGTCAGGTCTGGATGAACGGCATTGATAGACAAACTCAAAAGGGAGACTAAAATGCAATACTTCACCACCGTCGGCGGCGCGCCGGGCGCTAATCCCCTGCCCGAGAACCCGTGCGCCCTCCTCGACTTCACCCGCCTCGTCCTGGCCGACGGCCAGCGCTACGAGGGCGCGACCGAGGACCGCGAGGTCGCCCTGGTCCTGTTCGGCGGCCGCTGCACCGTCGAGGTCGGCGGCATGACCTTTGCCCGCATCGGCCAGCGCCCCAACCCCTTCGCCGGCAAGGCCACCGCCGTCTACCTCCCCGCCGGCAGCCGCTACGCCGTCACGGCCCACGGCGCGCTGGACGCCGGGCTGGCCTCCGCCCCGTCGGACCTGCGCACCGATCCGTACGTCATCGAGCCGTCCCAGGTCGCCGTCATCCAGGCCGGCGCGGCCAACTTCAAGCGCACCCTCAACAACATCCTGACGCCCAACAGCCAGCCCGAGCTGCCCGCCCAGCGCCTCATCGTCGGCGAGACCTGGATCCCCAGCGGCAACTGGTCCACCTACCCACCCCACAAGCACGAGGTCGACAACCTGCCTGCGGAGGTCCAGCACGAGGAGATGTACTACTTCCGCGTCAACCCTCCCGAGGGCTTCGGCATCTGCCGCCACTACAGTTACGAGCGCGGCTACGACTTCAACTACACCGTGCGCGACTCGACCATCTTCATGGCTCCCCACGGCTACCATACGACGTGCAGCGCGCCTGGCTATACGAACTACTTCCTGTGGTTTCTGGCGGGCAACATCCGCCAGCAGGTGATGGCCTTCGACCCCGACCTGGCCTGGGTCCAGAAGAGCATCGCCCTCTTCTCCGCCTAGCGACGCCCAGCCTGTCATGCCGAACGGAGTAAGGCATCTCCTCCGACTGTCATGCCGAACGGAGTGAGGCATCTCCTCTGACCGTCATGCCGAACGGAGTGAG
>CAZLBQ010000251.1:0-2426 GCA_964557745.1 uncultured Anaerolineales bacterium | reverse complement strand
GGAGTGAGGCATCTCCTCTGACCGTCATGCCGAACGGAGTGAGGCATCTCCTCTGACCGTCATGCCGAACGGAGTGAGGCATCTCCTCTGCCAACGTCCCCAGAGCAGACCCCTCACTCCGTTCGGGGTGACGGTCGACTCTCTAATCGTCCATCGTCCATCGTCCATCGTCCACCGTCCATCGTCCATCGTCCATCCAATTGCGCTTTGGCTTGACGGCCCGCCTCAACTATAATATTCCGCATGGTGATTCCAACGCGTATAATGTCGACAAGCGATGCCAACACCCTTTGAACCCCGGCCTGAGAAGCGTATGAGCGAACCACCCGCGCCGCGCCGCGCCGTCTGGCGGGGCCGCTGGGACAGCGTGCGCCCGCGTCTGCGCGCCGTGCTGCCCTTTGTCGGCGGCATCCTCGCCACCCTCATCGGGCTGGCGCTCTACACCACCCTGTTCCCCGCCCCCCGGCCCCTGACCGCGAACCAGGTCACCGACGTCGTGGTCCAGGCCCTGGCCTCCGCCACGCCACCCCCGCCCTTCTCCGAGCGCGTCTATCAGGCCATCATGCCCTCGTTCGTCCTGATCCAGACCAAGGGGACGGGAGCCGACGGCAAGGAGGAAAAGGGCTCGGGCAGCGGCGTCGTGGTCACCGACCGCGGTGACATCCTCACCAGCCTCCACGTCGTCGCCAACGCCTCGGAGATCAGCCTGACCTTCGCTGACGGTACCGAGGCCACCGGGGAGATCGTCGCCAAGCAGCCCGAAAACGACATCGCCGTCGTCCACGCCAGCCAGATGCCAGATGTCATCGTCCCGGCCACGCTGGGCAACCCCAACGCCCTCCAGGTCGGCGACGAGGCCTTCGTCGTCGGCAACCCGCTGGGGTTGTACGCCTCGATGAGCGCCGGCGTCATCTCCGGCTTCGACCGCTCCTTCACCCCACCCGACGGCGGCCCCAAGCTCCAGGGCCTCATCCAGATCGACGCCGCCGTCAACCCCGGCAACTCCGGTGGGCCGCTGCTCAACCGCAACGGCGAGGTCGTCGGCATCGTCGCCGGCCTCGTCAACCCGACCAAGGAGCGCGTCTTCATCGGCATCGGCTTCGCCGTCCCCATCACCACCGCCGGCGGCGCCGCCGGCCTACCGCCGTACTGACAAGAGAAGGCAGCCGGCTGACAGCCGCCTTCTGCCTACTGCTTTCCGCCTTCCGCCTTCTTCAAGGGAGAGGTTCATGGACCAGAGCCGGGATATGATGAACAGGATGCCCGTCGAGCGCGTGCTCTACGAGGTCAAGAAAGTAATTGTCGGCCAGGACCACCTGCTGGAGCGCCTGGTCGTCGCGCTGCTGGCGCGCGGGCACATCCTCGTCGAAGGCGTGCCCGGCCTCGCCAAGACCATGGCGATCAAGACTCTGGCCGAGGCCATCGGCGGCGACTTCAAGCGCATCCAGTTCACCCCCGACCTCGTCCCCGCCGACCTCGTCGGCACCCGCATCTACAACCAGAAGACTGGGGAGTTCAACACCTCCCTCGGCCCGGTGTTCACCAACCTCCTGCTCACCGACGAGATCAACCGCGCCCCGGCCAAGGTCCAGAGCGCGCTGCTCGAAGTCATGCAGGAGCGCCAGGTCACCATCGGCGGCCAGACCTACAAGGTCCCCAACCCCTTCCTCGTCATGGCCACCCAGAACCCCATCGAGACCGAGGGCACCTACGCCCTCCCCGAAGCCCAGGTCGACCGCTTCATGCTCAAGGTCCTCGTCGGCTACCCATCGCCCACCGAGGAGTTCGTCATCGTCGAGCGCATGACCGGCTTCCTCGACCAGGTCCACAAGGTGCTGACGACGGACCAACTGGTCGAGCTGCAGAAGAAAGCCTATCAGGTCTACGTCGACCCGGCCCTCATCGAGTACGCCATCCGCCTCGTCAACGCCACGCGCCAGCCCAAGGACGTGGGCCTCAAGGAGCTGGAGCCTTACATTATGTTCGGCGCCAGCCCCCGCGCCTCCATCAACCTCATCCTGACGGCCAAGTCGCTGGCCTACGTGCGCGGCCGCATGTACGTCTTGCCGGAGGACGTGCTGGACATGGCCCTGGACGTCCTGCGCCACCGCCTCGTCCCGTCCTACGAGGCGCTCTCCGACAACGTGACCAGCGACGACATTGTGAACAAGATTCTGGCGCGCGTCACGCCGCCCACGGTTCCCTTGCATGAGCACGCCAACTACCGCGCCAACGCCTGAGCGCATCCTCCAGCGCCTCGACTGGGAGGTCATCCGCCGCCTGGACGGGCTGCTCCAGGGCGACTACCGCAGCCTGTTCTACGGCTATGGCATCGACTTCGCAGACCTCCGCGAGTACCAGCCCGAAGATGACGTGCGCTACATCGACTGGAACGTCACGGCGCGCATGGACCAGCCATTCGTCCG
>CAZLBQ010000250.1:0-9005 GCA_964557745.1 uncultured Anaerolineales bacterium | reverse complement strand
AGAAGTGGTCGGTCGCTACCTCTTCTACACCACCCATGTCAAGATTGGCTTGTAGCCGTCTCTAGAGGCCGTACAGTGACCCGTGCTCACGGTGGCAAAGCCCGTGAGCACGGGTCGTCCCGGCGGGTTGCGAATTCTTCTCGTACCAGAACCAGGTCTTCTCGCTACCGCGCCCCATTCTTCGGTATGATACTCTCAAGCGCAACGCGCAAGGTCGCGCGTTGCCCAGTGAACGAGGCCCTTATGACCAGCAACGGTTTTCACGTCAGCTACGACTGGGAAACAACCCTGACCGCCTACGCCCTGGCGTATGGCTTCCTCAACAAAGTCTTCTACGAAGCGCCGACGACCGGGTTCATCGACGCCCTCCTCACCGACGACCTGTTCACCGATTGGCCGCCCGGTAGCGAAGAGGAGGACACTGAGGTCGGCCTGCGCCTCTTGCAGTCCTTCTGCCACACCTGGTCCGACGATCAACTGCCCGACCTGGTGTGGGACTACACGCGCCTGTTTGTCGGACCGGGGCCGGTCCTGGCACCGCCCTGGGAGTCGGTCTACCTAAGCCGCGAGCATCTGCTGTTCGACGAGCAGACACTCCAGGTACGGCAGATGTACGCCCAGTTCGGCCTGCAAGCGCCGAAGCTCAACAGTGAGCCTGATGATCACCTGGGCCTGGAGCTGGCATTCATGGTTCACCTGTGCAGCCTGGGGCTAACAGCGGCGCAGATGGGCGACACGGAGGGTGTGCAGGCGAGCCTACGCTACCAGCGCGACTTCCTGGCCGGCCACCTCCTGCGCTGGGCGCCAGAGTGCTGCAAACGGGTCATGCAAAACGCCAACACTGACTTCTATCGCGGCGCGGCGCACCTGACGCTGGGCACGCTGGCCCAGGCCGCGCGGCTGCTGGAAATCGACACCCAGGGAGCGCGAGCATGAGCCTGGTCGGGTTGATGGGGCGGCTGGCGGCGAGCGGCCCCGGCGGTCTAGACGTCAACGTCTCACGCTGCACGCACACGCTCGACCATGCCTCGACGTGTAACCTGTGCGTGACAGGCTGCCCCGTGGGAGCCATCCATCTCTCACCGCGCGTGACCCTCGACCAGGCGACCTGTGTGGGCTGTGGTCTGTGCCTGCACGTCTGTCCAACTGAGGTCTTCCAGGGCGACGACGGCGTAACCCAGTTGCTGAACTGCGCGGGTCGGCTCGACAACGCTCCCATCATCGAATTGGCGTGCGCCCGCCATCCTCAAGCTGACAGCGGCCCCTACCCTGATGCTGTGGCGCTGCGCACGACCGGCTGTCTGGCGGCGCTCGGCCCGTCGGCCTACGTGGGCCTGCTGGCGCAGGGGGCAGAGCGCCTCATCGTGCGGCTCGACGCATGTGACACGTGTCCCATCGGGGCTGCACGCCCCCGTATCGAGAGCGCCGTCGCCGTGGCGCAGGCGCTCGGCCCTGCTGGGGTGGGCGACGGATGGCTGGCGACGACGGGCGAGCCGCCGCTGCCTGGGAGCAAGCGCCCTATCTACGATGTCGCCAACCCACCTGTCTCTCGCCGCAGTCTATTCCGGCTATTCTCGCGCGAGACATCGCGCCTCGCTGCGCAGACGCTGCTGCCCGACGAGCCGCCGACCGCCGCGTCGCCCGCGCCGCCCCGCGAGCGGCGGCGCCTGATCCAGGCACTGAGACGCCTGACGGGCCAAGTGGCGGGCGAGCAGCCTCTCGCTGGCTCTGGCTTTGTGAGCCTGATTGCCTCATCGGCGTGTACGGCGTGCGGCGTCTGCGCCCGCGCCTGTCCCACCGGTGCGTTAGCATTCAGCCAGGATGGCCTGGCCTTCGCGCTGCGGTTCCGGCCCGGCGCCTGTACGGACTGCGGTATCTGCCTGGACGTGTGTGAGCCAGGCGCGCTGGCGCGGACGGCGCCTCCGACAGTGGCTGAGGCCTTGAGCGCTGAACCGCTCACTTTGCGGGCTGGCGCGATCCAGAAGTGCGCTCGCTGTGGCGCTCACTTCGCGGCCACCGAGGGGCAAAAGCTCTGCCCCGTGTGCGAGTTCCGCCGCCAGAATCCGTTCGGGAGTCGCATGCCCGGCCAACGGAAGACAGCGGCAAACCAGGAGAATAGCACTCACTCGACTTCTCATTAAAAGCTAATCTAGATATACTTTCAGTACCTCGAACGCGATCCACGCCCAGGGAGAGCTGCTCGTGGCTACACCACCGTCCCCAACCCCCCCGGCCCTACCGCCTGGTCAGGCCTCATACGTGCGCTGGGTCGTCATTGGCTGCAGCGTCCTGGCTGTGGGCCTCTTGAGCGCCTGTCTGTTGCTTGTCACCGTCCTGCGCCTGACCAATGCGAATATCGTCACTGCTCTGCTCGGCCGCGGACCGGTGCCTGAAGCGGGCGGCGCGACACCGCCGGCGCAGGGTCCGCCTCTCTTCCGTGACAACTTCCGCGACAACCGCTCCGGCTGGAATGAGTTCCAGTCATCAGCGGGTAGCGCACAGCTGACCAATAGTCGTCTGCAACTAACGGTCGTCGGTCCCGACCATGACATCTGGTCGACAATCCCCCCTGTCTTCGATGACATGCGCATCGAGGTGGACAGCGGCCTCTTCGAGGGTCCCGCGGAGACGAGCTACGGTCTGATTTTCCGCCACCAGGATGATGACAACTTTTATGCCTTTGAGGTCGACGGGCAGGGGCGCTACCGGCTGGGAAAGGTCGTGGCAGGGGGGTACATCCCGCTCGTTGAGCCGACGCCCTCGCCGCGCGTGCAGCCCGGCCAGGCGTTGAATCGCCTCCACGTGGTCGCTGTCGGACCCCGCATCGTCGTCGGCGTCAACGGGGTGGACGTCAACGAAGTAACGGATGCCACCTTCGAACGAGGCCACCTGGGCGTGACCGCCTCCCTCGACGGGCCGGGCGTCGGCCAGGTGGTATTCGGCAACCTGGTTGTCTATGGTCCCTAGCGGAGGCGCGCGAGGGTCTGGACAAAACAGCGGCCACAGGGTGCGCACCCTGTGGCCGCTGTGCGTTCCCCCGTCTCAGCCCTCGTCGGCGGGTCTGCCCCGCAGGCGCGCCAACTCGGCTCGCAGACGCTCGACTTCGGCTTCCGCCTCGGCCGCGCGGCTCAGCCGCCCTCTGACCAGCGCGCGGCTGTCATCAGCGTCGGCGTCTCACCGGCTCGGCGGCTACGTAGCTCCAGCACGTACGCGTCGTCATTCTCCGTCGTGAAGCGGTCGATGAAGGCGCGGTCGTGGGTGACGACCAGGACCGCACCGGGGAAGCTCGTCACCGCCGCCTCGAACTTCTCTCGTGCCGGGATGTCGAGGTGGTTGAGCGGCTCGTCCAGGATGAGAAAGTTCGCCCCACCGAGGACGAGTTGGGCCAGTTGGAGCCGCGCCCGCTCGCCATAGCTCAACGCCTCGATGGGCACGAAGACCTCGTCGCCGGCGAACAGGAAGAAGTGCAGGAAGCTGCGCGCCTCGGTCTCCAGGTCGCGACTCCCGTTGCCATTCACGCGAGGCGGGATGGCCCGCTTGACCAGGTCGAGCGGCGTCATGCGCAGGTCCAGCGTCTCGCCCTCTTGGGCGAAGTAGCCAACATGAACGTTGCTCCCCAGCCGCGCCCGGCCCTCGGCCGGCGCCAGCTCACCCACCAGGATGCGCAACAGGGTCGACTTGCCTACGCCATTCGCGCCTAGCAGGACAGCCCGCTCCCCGGCTCGCAGCGTGAAGTTGACGTCGCGGAAGAGCCACGGACCGCCGTCGTAGCGGTGACCGACACCGTCCAGGACGGCGACGTTCGTCCCACTCGGCGGGATGGTGACAAAGTCGAGCTTCATGTCCCACGTCCGCGTCGGCTTAGCGACGCGCTCGTCCGAGTCCAGGTAACGCTCGAGCTTCTTCTCCCGCGACTTGGCCTTCTTCGCCACCTTCTTGGCATAGCGGCGCACCGTCGGCTGGCGCGGGGTCGTCGTCAACTCGACCGACAGCGCTTGCTGCTTAGTGCGGGCGATGTCGGCCTCCATGCGGGTGATGGTCGCTACCTGCTCGCGGTAGACCTCCCACTGGCGCTCGCGCTCCGCTGCCTTAGCTGCGGCGTAGTCGGAGTAGTCCCCGACATACTCGCGGAGGGTGTGCGTCTCGGCGTTGAGTTCCAGGATACGCGTGACGGTGTTATCCAGGAAGGCGCGGTCATGGGAGACGATCAACGCCGCGCCTGGGTAGTCGGCCAGGAAGTCTTCGAGCCATTCCAGCGCCTCGATATCCAGGTGGTTCGTCGGCTCGTCGAGCAGCAACACGTCGGCCTGCGCCAGCAGCAGCCGCGCCAGGCCGAGCCGCGTCTTCTGGCCGCCCGAGAGCGTCGCCACCGGACTGGCCGGGTCGAGGTGGCTCAGGTCGAGATGGCGAAGGACTTCCTCCATGCGCGTCTCGACGGTGTAGCCGCCCAGCGCCTCGAAGCGCGTCAGCGCCGTCCCGTAGGCGTCCAACAGAGCCGTCTGGTCGCCCTGCCCGGTCTCCAGAGCGGCCGCCGCGTGGTCCAGCGCGGCACGCGCCTCGCGCCAGGCGCGCTGGGCCTCGGCCAGCACATCGCCGGCCGTCGCATCTGCGGTGAAGTCGAGCGCCTGCGCCAGGTAGCCGACTGACAGATCCAGCGGCTGGCGGCGGATGGCGCCGCCGTCGGGTTGCTCCAGGCCCACGAGAAGTCGCAGCAGTGTGGTCTTGCCCGCGCCGTTCGGCCCCACGAGGCCAACACGGTCGCCGGGGTTGAGGACAAACGATACGCCGTCGAGGATGGTGACGTCTGCGTAGCGTTTGGAGAGGTTACTAACTTTAAGCATGAGGCCCTCGCTCGCCAGGGTCACGATGAATTGTGACGCCGCTGGGATGGCGCGAGGGACAGGGTGACTATCCCTCGCGGATTAAGCAGTGATGGGGAGGGATGTCAGGTCGGTCACGGGTAGTCTCCTTACGAGATAGATGACGGCCACTAGGTCCAGAAGTTCGGCGCAAGTTGCCTGGCATGGCCAGTACTTGTGGCGCGGCTTCCACCGTCTTATTAAGAGAAATGACGGCATATTTCGTGCCACTGCAACGTTTACAGTATAGCGCAACTCACTACACCAATCAATCCCCCATAGGGATGATTCGCCAGTCGCCCGGGGGGACGACTCGCCCGCACCACAGGAGCCGAGACACGATGCGAACCTTCTGGCTGCCCCTGCTTCTCCTACCGCTATGGCTAGGCGTTTGGGTCGGTGCAACCGCCCAGGCTCAAGGCCCTGGCCCAACAGCCACGCCAACGCCGGTTCCCCCCTGTGAATGGAATGGCGTCACGTACAACTATGACGTGTCCATCCAGTTGGTCCCTGCGCCGCCCGGACAAGCAGGCGCTGTGCTGCGCGTCTCCGGCGTCTCAGGCGATAGCTGCCTGCCGGAGTTCCAGCGCTTCGAGCGGCTACCGGATGGCATCACCCTTTACGCCCTCGAAGGCTCGTGCAGTGGCGTCGCCTGTCAATCCGTCCTCACACCGTGGTCGTTCGATGTGAATGTCGGCCCGCTGGCGTCGGGGGCCTACAGTGTCCAGATGTTCTTGCGCTGCCGCAGCGACCAATTTCAGTGTGGCGCGGCCGCGATCACGACAGTTGCCGTCACCGAGACACCCACCCCAACTGCAACACCCGCAATGGCGGTGTTCCGTGGGCGCCTAGGCCCATTCGTGCCGATCGCTGACGCCTGCTCCTACTACCCGCTCTTGCAGTGCGACGGGACGGTGGTCGAGATCTCGGCGGCGTCGCGCGACTTGCTCGAGCCGCTGGTGGGGCAGGCTGTTGAAATCGAAGCGCAACGTGTGGTCTGCGGCTACGGGTTCGGCGGCCAACCCCTCTTCGGCTGGGTCGCTACGACGGCCCGGCCCGTTGCCACGCCCTGTGCCACAGTGACGCCACTGCCCACGAACGCGACACTGACGCCGACCGCGATGCCGACGGCCTCAGCAACCGCGACACCGACAGCAACTGCTACCCCAACGCCGACATCGACGAGCACGTCACCTGTGACGCCCACCGCAACGGCGTCCGCCATGCCGACCGCGTCCGCCACAGCGACGACTTCCCCTACGCCGACCGTCACGCCCTCCGTCACGCCAGCGCGCCCACCGACGGCTACACCCTTCGTGTGCAACCCAAGTGACCCGGCCAGCCTGTGTAACGGCGCGATTGTCGTGCGGGTCTTCATCGACTTCGGCTGCGACCGCTTCTTCAATCGCGGCCTCGACTGGCCGCTGAGTGGAGCGCTGGTCATGGCGCGGCTCCCTAACGGCCAGACGCGAGCGGTGGTGATGAACGAGGACGGCGAGGGGACAATCACAGGCGTTGACCTGCCGCCCGGCCAGGCCATCACGCTCGCTGCTGAGGAGCCGGTCCCCGCGCCCACCTGGATAAGCGCCCAGGGCTTTGCCCTCGCGTCCTGCCCTGGCTCGGGCCAGGCCACCCTCACGCGGTCGAACTTCAGCCCATTCGGGGTGACCTACGTCGATTTGCGCTACACGTTGGTAGGACGGTGAGTGGCGATACAAGAGACCTGACAGGTTTTGAAAACCTGTCAGGTCTTCGTAGACGCAGGCCCGCAAGCTCTTATCGGCGACGGGACATCTACACCCCCGCGGCTGGCTCTGCCCGAAGCGCCCGCACGGGCGAGGCCAGCAGGCCGAGAGCCGCGGCGAGGATGCCGAGGGCCGCGATGAGTAGCGTGGCGCGTGCCCCAATGCCCGTCGCCAGCGCCCCGCCGACAAGCGCGCCCACCGGACCGAGCGCACCGACCAGGAAGTGCATACTGGCGTTCGCCCGGCCCAACAGGTGGTCGGGGATAAGGGTCTGGCGCAGACTGACCTCGTTGATCATGAAAACGGTCATCGCCATGTCCCCGAACAGTTGCGGGATGGCGAGCATAGCAACCACGACCACCATCGGCCCGCTCGCCAGCGGCAGCAGGAGAGTGAGGCACGCCGACAGCACAGCCCCGCCGACCAGAGCGACGCCGACACCAAGGCGCCGCGCAGCCCAGCCTGCAACGACCGCGCCTAGGAGCGAACCGACGCCACCCAACCCAACCAGAAGCCCCAGCACGGCGGGCGAGACACCCAACTCGCGCACGGCGTAGAGACCGTACAGCGCGCCAATAAAGCTGCCGAAGAAGGTCCGCATCCCGGCCGTCAGCGCCAGCGAGCGCAGCGTCGGCTGGCTGAGGATGACGTGCAACCCGGCCCGCATATCCTGCCAGACGCTGGGCGGGTTCGGGTCGGCGACGGGCCTGGGGTCCGGCGCGCGGACGAGGCCGATAAACACCGCCGACACGACAAAGGACAGGGCATCGAACACAATCGCGATGGGCGCTGTCAAAGCCTGGATCAGGATGCCGGCCAGGGCCGGCCCGCCAATCTCGGCGACCGACTCCGTCGCCCCCAGCTTGCTGTTGGCGTCCAGTAACTGGTCTCGCCCGACCACCGACGGGAGATAGGACTGGTCGGCAACGTTGAAGAAGACGGTCAACGTCCCCGCGATCAGCGCCACGACATAGAGTTGCTCGACGCGCAGCACGCCGAGCCACGCGGCCAGCGGCACCGTCGCCAGAACCAGGGCGCGGCCGAGATCCGTGGCAATGAGAATGGGGCGGCGGCGCAGCCGGTCCACCCAGACCCCGGCCAGCAGGCCAAAGAGCAGCACGGGCGCCGCCGAGAGGGCGCCGAGGACGCCCATCTCGGCGGGCGACGCGGCTAGGACCAGGACGGCCGTCAGGGCCAGCCCTTCGCGCGTGATGCGCGAGCCAAACTGCGAGACCGCCTGCGCCGTCCACAGCTTGATGAATTCCGTGTTGTTGAAGAGGCCAATTCGTCGCAGTCGCATCGCAACCCCTTCTGGTCGTCATGCCGCGCGAGAGTGTCCCTGCTGTCTTCCACCAGCACCTCAGGCATGTGGAGGATGTTGCCAGTACAGATGGAAAGCACGGTGTGCGTCCGCCAGCTTACGGTTGAGCCTGCTGGATGAGAGGTAGGAAGATACGCCAGGCCGTCTCCAGGGTGTTCGCCAGGGCGGGGCCGACACTGACGTTGAAGAGGCCCTCTGACGCGGCTGGATCCGTGTGGTCAACCTCAACCAGGTAGTGCTCGCCGGCCTCCACCGTCAGCCTGGTAAAGAAGTAGTCGTCGCCCCACGGAGTGAAGGTGTACTCCCCGACTAAGACGGCCGGGTCGCCGCGATAGACCCGCACCCGTGGCTGCATGCCGAGGGCCAGGTCGGTCACGCGCAGGACCACGGGACCGCTCGCCTCGGGGTAGAAGGTGAAACTGTCCTTGTCACCGGCCACATCAATCCGCCCTGGGAAGTCGCGGTTGTCCAGCGTGAGTTGCGTTGGGGGAACCACGTCGGTGAAGCCAGGGCGGAAACCCGATACCATCAGATCGACCGCCGCTGCTTGATCGAAGTCCTCCCCAACGGGCTTTGGGCCTGGCTCCACGGTTTCACCGTTTGGCCCAGGCGAGAAGTGAAAGCGGTCGTAGACAATCTCTGCCTGGCGCGATGGGTTGGTGAAGTGGACTTCGACGCGGTGCGCGCCGGGTTGGGTGTAGGGGAGGAGCGCGGAGTACAGGCCATCCTGAGCGCGGGCGTCGGGCGCTATGCCGTCATCCGTAAAGGTCAGGGGGGTCATGCTGGCGTCGGGGTTGACGACGCTCGCGCTCACCTCCGCCTTCGTAATCAGGCCGCCGGACTTACCCACGCTGGCGACGAGGCGGCCTGCCTCCGGGTAGAGAATCGCATTACCATCGAGAGCGGTGACACGGGGTAGATACGGATCGGAGGTCTGCATCCGCTTGGCGGCCGTCGGCGCAACCCACACGATGCGGAGCGCGGCCCGCGACTCGGAGTTGGGTAGCTCAATGGTGGGGGCGTTGTTTCCGGTGGGTGCGACCGTCTTCAACTCAGGGTAGTAGGCCCGCGTGGCGAGGC
>CAZLBQ010000249.1:5303-9032 GCA_964557745.1 uncultured Anaerolineales bacterium | reverse complement strand
TGACTTTAGTCGGGGATGCTATGACCCCTAATAGAGAACCCGTACCTCTTGTCATGAGACCCCGAGAGATGTAGGGGTTTTAATGGCGCGATGGTAAACATAGAGTGACCGGCCGGGTTCACCTCATGAAGCAGCGACCGCTCGGCGAGCGGGATGGGCGGCCAGCCTCAGATGGGAGGAGCGCTATGAGGGGACGATACCGGCGGCTAAGGCCCAGGCGCGGAGATGGAGACGGTCTCGCCCAGGCGCCTCCAATTTCTTGAGGATCACCGAAACATAGTCACGCACGGTGGTTTCAGACAGATGCAGGCGTTGCGCAATGGCCTGGTTGACGCGGCTGCCGCCGGTGCGAACCCCCGGCTCGACATACCACGTAAATACCTCAATCTCGCGGGGGGTCAGGGAGTAGTCGTAGCCGAGCCGGGTAGCCCCCAACTGGGTCAGTCGGCCTTGCTGGACGAGCTTCTCCACCCGAGGGTTTAGGGACACCCGACTATGGAATGGCGCGGGGGGATACGCCGCAACCCCTAGACTATCAAGGATCGAGCGGGCTTGCATGCGCACCCTGGCGTCGGGGTGTTGAACGAGCGCTTGGAAGGGATGGGCTTGAGCCGACCTCAAGCGCTGAGATGCTAACGCGATGGCGTAGGTCGTATAGGTATTGGCAACCAGCGCTTCACGGCACGCGAAGGCAATCACATGGGGATGCCAGAACGCGAGATACAGGGCGAACGCCCGTGCGCCGTAAGCCAAGGCGCTCTCGACGAGACATTGCGCCTGGTCGTGCTGGCCCGTTTGCGCCAACAACCAGGCGAGATGAAGCTCGGCGCCTGCCTGCCAAAAGCGAAGCTCATGGGCGCTAAAGAATGCGACGCTCTCTGTCACTAACTTCAGGCCGCGCTGGTAGTTCCCAGCCTGACTCTCAACGATACCTAACCACATCTGGGCAATAGCGTGGCTCAAGGGTGGCGCGTCAGCGCCTTGCCGCACCAGTTCGAGTTCGGCCAGTTGTAAGGCCTCGTCATGCCGGCCTTGTAGTAACCGTAATTGGGTCAGGTCGGAGCCAAAGCTGCTCGTTTGGACGAGCTTGATCTCGGCCGGCCCATACTCCTGGTCCAGGAGCGCGATGCGCCCCTCGAGCGCCATGAGCTGAGAGCTATACTCGGTGTCGCCTGGTAGGCCAGCCAGAAGCCGGCGCCATTCCTGACCGATGCGGCGGGCATCGTCCAGATGGCCAGAGGCAATTTGCACCAGCATCTGCGCGCGGATGTTCTGGTGTTGCGTATCAATCTCCGTGACTTTCTCGTCGATCTGCACGCAGGCGGCGCGATCGGCCATGGCCGCTGCTGCTTCGAGTTCTCCGATGTCGCGATACAGATAGGCCAGATGGCGGGCCGTACGCATCTCGAGGCTGGCGCGCCGCTGGCGGTCCAGCACTTGACCGACACTTTGCAGTCCTGCCTCCGCTGCCTCGATGGCCTGCCGCATCTGAGCTTGCGCCGCCAAGCTCAGCGACAACGCCAGCAGAGCTTCCACTTGCACGGAGGGGACCTCCTCCGTTTGAGGCAGGATGTGGCGGATGCGATCAATCGCTTCGGCAAAATGGCCGTCCGCGAAGTCAACCAGCGCCATGTTCACGACGATTTTTGCCTCTTCAATCGGGTCGCCCTGCCCACGCACCTTCTCCAGAGCACGTTGCATCATTGCGCGCGCTTCATGATGACCGCCACGGGCGTGTAGGATACGTCCCATGAGAAACTGCAGGGGGGCGCGCTCCTCCAGCAATTGTGGCGGCAACCGATTGAGCCACTGCCACATGATGTCGACTTGGTCACGCAGCCGCTGCGGGCGGACATACGGGATTTCCGGTACGACAGTGGGCCGATCTAGAAGTTCAACGCCCCGCTGCTCGATGAGACGCACGGCGGCGTCATATGTCTCGGCCAGGAGATAGTGATGAATGGCGCGGTGCCAGGCGCCACGCTGTTCGTACATTTCCGCTGCCCGCTGATGTAGCGACTGGATGGCGCTCGCCGCCATTTTTTGCCGAGTGTGGTGGTGGAGAAACGCCTTGAACGCCGGATGGTACTCGTAGATGGTGCCGGCCGGATCAAGGCGGGTGAGGAATAGACCACGGCGCTCTAGACTACGCAGCATCTCGCCGACATTCTGAAGCCCCAGGTACGGATTACAGATATCGACGGCGAGTTCGGACAGGATGGTCGTGCGGTAGAGAAAGTCTGCCTCAGTCGGGGCGGCGAGCTGCTTCTGCATCACCTCGCGCTCGAAGTACTCCTCGACAACCCATATCAGGCCGCCGTCGGCGTCGAGAATGCGCGCGGTGTCCGCCACGCTCTGAGTTCGCAACGCCTCCAGGCCCAGTTTCCAGCCGAGCACCCAGCCGTCGAAGTTGTTATGGAACAAGGTCGCTTCCTGGGGCTGGAGAGGTCGGCCGAGAATAGATGAAGCTATGTGTTGCGCTTCATCGACGGTGAAAGCCAATTCGCGCTGGGTCCAGACCGTGAGCCGATCCTCGGCGGCCCAGCGAGCAAGAGGCAGGTTCGGCTGACCCCGTGAGCTGAGGATGACGCGCCAGGTAGGTGGACAGCGATCCAGGCACCACTCCAACTGCTCGTCGACGATGGCGTCACCTGTTACAGGGTAGTCATCGATAATGACCAGCAATGGTTCGTCGGTCTGCTCTGGGGCTATCGGCTCTAGTGAGGCGAGCGCCTGAAGGAAGACCTGGATGGGGGCAAGGGGGTCGGCATAGGTCGGCTCAAAGCGAGCGTAGACAACGCGCCCCGACGCATGATGAGCACACTCCACCAGGAGTGTGCTCTTACCAAAACCGGCTGGAGCATGAATGAGGGCGATTTGACGGTCGGCGAGCGAGTTGAGAAGAGCCTTACGTAGACGAGGTCGCGTGACGTGGTACGGCGACAGTTTGGGGACCGGGCCAATCACCGGCACACAGTGCTTATCGCTCTGCATTTCCCCCCTCGGAAAACACAGCCAGTCCAGTCCGCTTGACGGCGCCTGGACGTGTCTTTGCCAGATTTGTCCCCCCCGATTACGTCATGGGCATCCTCCTCCGCTACAAGTATACATGCAAATTGGCTAGATGAACAGGAGTCTAGGAGTGACTTATGGTATAATTTCTGTGACCTCCACTCCCTGCCGCCGGCCCCTCTGTGAAGCTGGTGATAATCAAGGGGCGACGGCGCGGGGAGCGTCGCCGGGGCACGTTTTACCAAGGCCGGCAACGGCCGGGTTGGGGTTAGCGGCCGGCGCTGCCCGCCGCCAGCCGCCGCGCGACCTGGCCCGCGAAGCCGTTGATGAGGGCCAGGCCGAGCAGGATGAGGCCGAAGCCGACGAAGGCGGCCAGCGTCAGCCGCTCGCCCAGGAACAGCGCCCCCCACACCAGGCTGATGAACGGCGAGATGTAGGTCACCAGCGAGGCCTGCGTCGCCCCTACCTCGGCGATGAGCCAGTAGTACATGAGATAGGCCAGGGACGTGCCCAGGACGGCCAGCGACAGCAGCGAGGCGACGGCGGCGAGGGTCTGGGGCGTCGGGGCGAGGCGCAGCGTCCAGGGGCGGTCGACCAGCAGGGCGATGGGCAGCATCCAGGCCGAGGCGGCGATGAGCTGGCCGGTTGTGGCAGCCATGGGGGGGATGCCGCGCAGGCGCAGGCGGGTGAAGATGAAGGCGGCGCCGTAGCTGACCG
>CAZLBQ010000249.1:0-5203 GCA_964557745.1 uncultured Anaerolineales bacterium | reverse complement strand
CGGCGGCGATGAGGATGGCCGCCAGCCCGCTATCGATATGCTGCTCGCCCCAGGTTATCAAACTGTACGGCAGCGCGCCGTTGAGGAGGCCCATGAGGGCGAAGTTGCGCCAGGTGGCCGACGAGCGGGGCAGGGGGACATGGCGCAGCCGGAGGATCAGGGCGCTGACGAGGCCTGCGATGACGACGCGCCCACTGACCAGGGTCGCCGGGGGAAACACGCCGACGGCTACTTTGATGAACAGATAGGACGCGCCCCAGATCGCGCCGAGTAGGAAGAGGACTCCAAAATCGCGCAGTTTCACGTCATCTCCTGTCATAGACGCCTGCAGAAACTGAGGCTGCCAATTATCCTCCTTGTTCCTCAAACAGCCAAAAACGGCGGCTCGTGAGGTCGTGTCGCTGATGCCGACGAGCGACCCGCGCCTTACACGCAGCGTGCTGGAGGCGGCGCGGCACAGCGGCCAACGCCTCATTCTGGCGACCGGCTGGGGCGGGTTAGCCGCAGCCGATGTCCCGGCGACCGTCCACGTTCTACAAGGGGCGTCGCATGACTGGCTATTCCCGCTGACGCGCTGCCAGGCGACCTGCTGTAGCCCCACGCGTGTAGCGCCGCCTTCAGTTGGCTGCCGACTCAAGTCGGCGCTACAGTCCGGGCGGTGGGTGGGAATGACAGCGGGCCGCGTCACGTGACGCGGCCCGCTGCGTTGGTCAAAGAGCGCGAAGGGCTTACCGCCAGCGGCGGCGCGGGCCACCCCGCAGCAGGCTGAGGACGAACAGCAGGACGACGGCCCCGATGAAGGCGACGAAGATCTGGCCGGGCAACCCGCCAAACGGCGAGGCGACGCCGAGGGTCTGGAACAGCCAGCCGCCGATGAAGGCGCCGACGATGCCGACGATGATGTCACCGATGATGCCAAAGCCGACCCCGCCGACGACCAGGTCCGCCAGGAAGCCCGCGATCAGGCCTACCACAATCCATACCAACCAGCTTTCCATCTCTTCCTCCTTAGTACGATAGCTAACGATGTCTTATCAGGGGGCAACTACGAGAGTCGCCCGTGCCAAAGAAAAAGCAACCGGTGTGCCAAAGAACGACGACGGGGCGAGCATTGCTCGCCCCGTCGCTGGCGTGTCGGTCGGTCGAGGGAGGGCGCATCGCCAGGCGCGCCCTCCCGGTGGCGCTACTCGCCGCCGCGGCGCGGTGGCTGCGGGGGACCAGGCGGGGCGCCGGGGGCCTCACCGACGAAGATGCCGATGAGGTAGTCCTCGGTCTCGCCGTAGTCCAGGGCGCCGGTCGGCGTGGGCGGCGCGCCGTAGCTCAAGCGCGCGCGCGCCATGTGCCAGCCGGTCTGGCCGGGGACGTTGAGCGGGGCCAGGAACTGGTAGTACGGCTGCGTCGGGTCCCAGAAGCCGAGGTCGCTGCCGCGCTGGTTGGGCGCGCCGTTCCACTCGATCAGGATCTCCGTGTTGTTGTCAGCGAAGACGCCGTCGTTGTTCGCGTCGACCCAGACCTTGAGGTACAGGCGCTTGTCGGCCGGCAGCCCGTAGCGGCTGCTCGTCGGGTTGTCCACCGAGATGATCACGCGCTCCGTCGCGCCGAACTCGCCGGGGCGGTAGATGCGGCGGCTGGTGGGCAGGTTCTGGTTGAACGGGTTGCGCAGGAACACGCCGTCGTCGAAGAAGTCGGTGTTCCACGGGTTGAGGTTGGGCTGACCGTCGGGGTCGCGGGCGTCGCGCGGGCCGCGCTCGCCGCTGGCCCAGCGGCCCAGCCACTCGTGGATGTAGTTGCCGTTGTACGTGGCGGTCACGTTCGCCCCGTAGCCCGGCAACGCCGTGTCCACCGCCGTCTCCGGCGCGTCGCCAAACTCGCCCAGTACGTCTGTCAACCACGTCGAGGTGTTGTCGCCGGGGTTGGTCGTGTCAGGCGTGCCGCACGTCGGCCCCTGGTTCGAGAAGCCCGACTCGATGCGGATGGTGTTGTTGAGCGTCGTGCCAGGCGGCGTGCTGAAGCCCGCCTCGGTCACGCGCGGCACGCGGATGACGACCTTGAACTGGGCCGACTCGCCTGGCGCGACCTCACCCACGTAGCAGGCCTCGGTGATGTTGTCGCTCACACACTGGGGGAGCGTGTGGCGCACGTACACCGTGCCTGGCGGGATGATGTCCTTGAGGCGGACGAAACGCGCCTCGTCGGGACCGTTGTTCTTGTACGTCACCGTGTAGGTGATGAACTCACCCGGCACGACCACCTTGTTGCTGAGTTGGTCGGTGTTGGGGCCGCCGATGCCCAGCGTGTCGGTGATCTGGTTGCTGCGGTTGACGATGATCTCGGGGAACTGCGTCTCCTGGACCATCTGGATGTTGAGGTCGGCCTCGGCGATGCGCACCGGTACGTCGCGGGTCTGGACGCGCGGCGCGGTGAAGCCGTACTCATCCTTCGCGCCGGTGATGGCGGCGTTGTTGAGCGTCTGCCGCGACGGCGAGCGGATGATGTCGTACGTGCTCTTGAGCGCCTTGAGCGTCACGCGCACGTGGACCTCGTTACCGGGGGCCAGGTCCTGGCCCAGGCCCGTCGGCGGCGCGCCCGTCAGGTCGTTCCAGGTGACGGTGCCGTGACGGAACTGGCCGGAGCCGCTGAACGTCGGCGGGCCGTTGGGAGACGGCGTGGCGCTGACGAACTGCATGTACTCGGACTCGTAGGTGTCCGTCATCGGCAGGGTGACGAAGGTGCTGTTGCCGACGTTGCGGATGGTGATGTCGTAGTCGACGTTCTGGCCGACGCCGACAATCTCGCAGTCGGGGGCCGTGACCAGCCGCTTGTCGATCTCGAGCTTGGGACAGGCGATGCGGATGTTGTCCGAGGCGTAGACGTTGGGCACGGGGGCCGGCACGCCTGCCCCGCCCGCAATCGCCAGCGCGCCCTGGATTTCCACCGTGTTGCGCGACGCCTGGTCGCCGGGGTTGGCCGAGGTCGGCCCGCCGGGGCAGCCGATGGCGCGGAAGGTGATGTTGAAGCTAATCTTCTGGCCCGGCGTCATCTGGCCGCCGCGTTCGGGCGCGACGAGGTTGGCCCAACTCAGTGAGCCTTGCCCCGGCACGTCCGGCTGGTAGCGCTGGTTGTCGACGCGGACGAACTCCATGAACTGGGCGTTCCAACGGTCGACCAGCGGCAGCCGCGTGACGGTGATGTTGCCGGTGTTGGTGATGTCGATGCGGAACGTGGCCTCGTTGCGCCCGACCACGCCCGGACTGATGGCGTCGGGCGGGCTGACGAGTGTCTTACTGATCTTGAGTTGGGCGCACACCACGTCGATGGCCGCCTCGTCGTAGTCGTTGGGGACGGGCAGCGTCGAGGTGCGGAAGTTGGCGACGGCATTGGTCACGCCGACGCGGTTGTAGCTCGTGATGGGCTTGGTCGGGTCGGGGCAGATGCGGGTCTTGAGCGTGAGCAAGACGGCGACGCTCTCGCCCGGCTGGAGCGGCGCGCTAGCCGCCAGGTTGTCCCAACTCAGCGAGCCGGGCGCGCTGTTGGTGGGCCGGACGCTGGGCTGGCCGACCAGCTCGAACAGCGCCGAGTCGAAGGTGTCGGTCAGCGGGATGGTGGCGATGGGCAGGTTGCCCGTGTTGCGGACGACGATCTCGAACGTCGCCGTGCCGCCGAGTTCCTGGATCAGGCCGCTGCGCGGCGTGACGACACGCTTGGTCACGTCGAGGCGCGGGCAGGCGATGTCGAACTCGACCGCGTCGGACGCCTGGGGCGCGGTGAAGCCGTAGCCGCCGCCGGAGGCGATGGCGTTGCCGATGCGGGCGCGGTTGGCGGTGCGTCCGCCGACGGGACAGCCGACGGCCTTGAAGACGGCGGTGACGGTGTATGTCTCACCGGGCTGGAGCGAGCGGCCGCGCGTGGCGTTCAGGTCGTTCCAGATGACCGAGCCGGCGATGGCGGGGCCGTTGGGCTGCGGGTCGGAGCTGACGAACTGGATGGCCGTCGGGTCGAAGACGTCTTCCATCGGCACGACGTTGATGGCCTGGTTGCCGACGGCCTTGACGGCCATGGTGAAGGTGATGGTTTCACCCAGCGCCACGACCCCCTGGGCGGGCGCTTGAATCCGTTTCGTCACCTGGATGTTGGGGCAGATGACGCGCAGGAATTGGGCATTGGCCCGCGCCTGCGTGACCAGGGCGCCCTCGGCGCCGGGGCTGCCGACCTCGGCGACGTTGACCGTCCCCGCCTCGGACGAGCACGAGCGGACCTCGAAGGTCACGCGGACGCGCATCGAGTCGCCGGGGTTGAGGGTGATGCCGGCCAGCGGCGTCGTGAAGGCGACGGAGCCGGTGGGTGTGGTCGTGATGGGCGTAGTCGGGCTGATGGGCGTGAAGCCGTTGCCTGTGTCCAGCGACGCCCGCCGGAAGGCGAAGATGTCAGGGTTGTAGCGGTCGGTGAGCTGGATACTGCGCACGCGCTGGAGGTTGGCGGGCGCGGTGGCGTTGGCGATGGGATTGGTGACGACGATGTCGTAGGTGATCTCGTCGCCGACCAGCGCCTGGCCGCTGGGCAGGTCGACCAGGGTCTTACTGATCTGGACGGCTGTACACAGCTTCTGGCTGCTCAGGGCGGTATTGGGCGGAATCACCTGGCCTTCGGCGTCAATGGCGCCGCTGACCAGCACCTGGACGGTGATGAAGCCGCCTTCAGGGCACACCACGGGGTCCATGAGGATGTCGAACGTCTTCGTGCCTGGGCCAGCGGCGGTCGCGGCGGGCAGGTCGCCGATGCCGGGGAACGAGGTGATGTCGTTCCAGCGCAGCGAGCCGGGGCCGCGCGCGTCGGGCGTGAACTGCGCCGACAGGAAGGCCAGGCTGCCGCTATTGTAGCCAAACTCCAGGGGCAGGACGGTGATGGCCTTGGTGCCGTAGTTGGCGAGGTACACGCGGTAGGCCAGCTTGCCGTCGGCGGTCAGGTTGCCCGTGACACTGACGGCGAGGGTCGTGGGGGTACCGGACGGAAAGGCTCTCCTCTCAATGAGCGGCAGGAACATGCGGTAGGGACTGCTCTGCGCCCCCACCAGGTCGACTTGCCAGACCAGGGCGACGGACGCAACGAGCAGGCCCAGACTGGCGAGTGCGACGAGCCAACGTTTGTACATACGGGGTGACCTCCTTACCAAATGGGGAACGGGACCAGCGGGCAGCGCGGACGG
>CAZLBQ010000248.1:0-9033 GCA_964557745.1 uncultured Anaerolineales bacterium | reverse complement strand
CGCCCGCCGCGAAAGAGGCGGCGCCCGCTGCCGGCCAGCAGGCCGCGGCCGCCGGCAATGCCCAGTTGGGTAAGGCCAAGTTTACCCAGACGTGCGCCTCCTGCCACGGCCCCGAAGGCAAGGGCGTGACCGGCCTGGGCAAGGACTTCACGACCAGCCAGTTCGTGAAGACCAACTCCGACGCCCAACTGGTCGAGTTTGTGAAGAAGGGCCGCCCGGCCAACGATCCGGCTAACACCACCAAGGTCGAGATGCCGCCCAAGGGTGGCAACGCCTCCCTGACCGACAAGGACCTGGCCGACATCGTCGCCTACGTCCGCACCCTCGTCAAGTAACCCCCGCTCCGATGATATTCGACCTGACAGGTTTTACTAACCTGTCAGGTCTCTTTTACGCCCGTCCACGCGAACAGGAATTGACTGGAAAGCGGATTTTGGCCCGTTTGCCCCCTTTACAACGCCCGGCAATGCCTGTATACTGCTGAACATGAGACATTCGCGATCCATATAGTCTCTACCATACTGCTTGTCGTGTGTCTTGCCTTTCGACGTCCGCGCGCTCTACAGGGGATGGAGCAATATGATAAGAGGCAGACACAGTGGGGCCAACGCTCGCTCAGGCTTGCCGCCTGAAGCCGGGCGTTGGCCTTTTTGCGTTGTCGAGAGCTGAACCCCTCCGTTTCAGGCTGGGGGGGCAGGCCAGGCTGACGAAGACCTGGGCTAGCCTGCCTGTGAGGACCTACTGTGGCCGGCCTGCCGTACCACGCGGCAGTGGAGCTTCATACAGGAGGAATCGCTATGCTGTCTCGACGTGCTGATTTGGTGGCGCTGTGCGCGCTCATTCTGGCCGTGGCGTCGTTCGCTGTGACGCTGCGGCCTTATCTGTCCGTCGCCGCTGCCGGGCCGAACGCCCCGGGTGGCCCGGAGGCGACTACCGCCCTGCCCGGGACGCTCAACTACCAGGGCGTCTTGCGCTCCACCGGCGGGGCCTTGCTCAACGGCACGTACGCCATGACCTTCCGCTTGTACGCCGACCCGACGGGCGGCAGCCCGCTCTTCAGCCAGACCATCAGCGGCGTGGTCGTGCGCGACGGCCTGTTCAACGTCGTGCTGGGCGACGGCACCCCCATCCCCACCAGCGTCTTCAGCGACGCCCCGCGCTACATTGGCGTCCAGGTTGGCCCGGACCCGGAGATGGTGCCGCGCCAGCGCCTGCACCCCGTGCCCTGGGCGCAGCAGGCCACCTACGCCCTGACCGCCACTACCCTGGTCAACGGCGCGAGCGTCTACGGCGGGCTGAACGTGGCCGGTATCCTGAGCCTGCCCGGTCTGGTGAATCTCGGCCAGGATGAAGGCGGGAGCGGGACGCGGTCCATCAGCTTCGGCCGCAACACGGGGGACGAAGTCAACGCCGGGAAGATCATCTACCGGCCCAGTTGGAACCCCGATACGCTGGCGATTGTGGGCGCCGGGGCCCCGCCTAACCGCAAGGTCATCCTGTTCGACCAGCTCCAATTATCCAATTGGTATGATGGCGACAGGTACATCAAGCTGACAACCGCCGGTGGGAACAGCTTCCGAACGGGCGTCAAGCTGTTCGCCTGGCAGGACAACTACGGCTTCACCATCGAGCACGATGAGCGCAATGTCGATGGGCACAACGCCGGCCTGAACATCCTCAAGAACAACCTCAACACCAGTACATCGCTGATGTTCGTCGACTGGAACAGTGGCAACGTCGGTATCGGGAAGACCAACCCGGGTTACAAGCTGGATGTCAGTGGCAAGGTGCGCGCCTCGTCCGGCTTCAACGGCAAGTGCGGCGACTTCTCGGATCCCGGAGCCGTGGGCCTGAACATCAATGTTACCTGTAACCAGGACGTGGCCGAGAGCTTCGCTACCACCGAGCAGACGGAGCCCGGCGACCTGGTCGTCCTGCTGCCCGAGTCCCGCGCGCATCCCACGGTCCGCCTGTCGCGCGGCGCTTACGATAGCGGCCTGGTGGGCGTCGTGTCCACCAACCCCGGCCTGGTCTTCGACCGCGGTGAGACTTACCTGGCGGGCGAGAACAGCCAGCTCATCACCGCCGACAAGACGGTCGTGGCCATGATTGGCCGCGTGCCGGTCAAGGTCTCGCTGGAGAACGGCCCGATCGCCGTGGGCGACCCGCTCACGAGCAGCAGCACGCCCGGCGTGGCGATGAAGGCGACGCAGGCGGGTCAGATACTCGGCTACGCCATGCAGAGTTCGGACGAGGCGGCCAGCGGCAAGCTGCTGGCGTGGCTGCAACTGGGCCACTACCTGCCGCCCCAACTCATGGCGACCCTCAACGAGGGCGCGTCGGCGCCCCAGACCGTGGAGGCGCTCAAGGCACAGAACGAGACGCTGACGCAGCAGGTCAGCGCGATGCGGGCCGAGAACGCGGCCCTCGACGCGCGGCTGACGGCGCTGGAGCGCGGGAACGCGGCGGCCGGGCTACCCCAGTGGGCGGTGGCGCTGGGGCTGGTGATGATGGGCCTGGTCGTCACGCAAGGCTTCCGCGCCCGCGCCGGGAGGTGAGCCATGGCCCACCTCCCCCTCCGCGCCTGGCTCGCCGGCGTCCTGCTCGGCGGGGTCTTGACGCTGACCCTGACCATTCAGTCGGGCAGCGCGGCGTGCGACCCGAACAACCCGCAAGAGACCGAGTACTGCTCGACCAACTTCCGCCTGATGGGCGGCGTCAGCGCCGTGGCGGGTAGCGCGGCTTCGGCGACGCAGGTCATCGTCGCGCCGCAACTCCCGCCGGCGGGCGCGTTTATCTACGACGACTACAAGCGCATCGAAGCCCACGCCCGTGGGCTGCTCCAAACGAACGCCCAGTTCCGCGAGAGCATCTCGCCCCACAAGGAGAAACCGGCGTTCGACCAGTTGATCCAGAACTTCGACTATACGTCGGGCTTCAACCGCGACATCGACACCGGACCCAGTGTGGTGACTATCCAGGACCGCCTCGACCAGGCCGACCGCGAGCTGCGCCAGGCGCGCGACGAGTACGCCTTCCTGGCCGTGTTCGCGCCGCAGGCCCGGCTGCGGCAGGACCTCGCCACGGGCGCCAACCCTGTCTGTCCGGCCCAGCCCCGCCCCGACGACCCGCTGTCGGGCGACGTCGACTGGTGCAACTTCCCGGCGCGGCTGCGGCAGAGCGTGCGCGAAGCGGCCTATCTGCGCATGATCTTCGGCCAGCAGTTCACCGTGGATGCCCTGGGCTTCCACTTTAGCGGCCTCAACATCGTCGGCGGTGAGGCGTTCGTGCGCGACGAGGTCAAGAAGCTCCAGCTGGCGGTCGACCAGTACCGCGAGGCCGAGACGTCAGTCACGGAAGGGCTGGCCGTCGCCGTCGGTAACGGCTGCCTGGTGTCCGACTTCTACACCCAGGCCGAGTGGGCGCTCCTGTCGCGCGCCGCCGAGGGCAAGGAACGCGCCGAGCACGAGATCGCCACCCGCCTGAGCTACCTGGACGCCACCGGCCCGAGCGTGGCCGCCGCGGCGTATCGGGGGGCCGGGCAGGAAGGCTTTGTCAAGCTGGTGGCGATGGCGGGCCAGGCCGTTCGCCAACCGACCGGGCCGGGCTGCCAGGCGGCCGGCGCGACGCGTCCCGACGGGACGATGCTGGCCGAACTGGTCGCCAACATCCTGGAGACGCGCGACAGGGCGCGCACGCAGCAGGAGAACCGCAACATCTTTGGCTTCGACGTCAGCTTCACGCCGGCCCGGCCATATCGTACGTCGTTCGGCAGCGACGACACCGGCCTGCTCAACGAGGCCAGGTCGGCGGTGACAGACGCGCTCAACCTGTGGGACCGCGAGGTAGACGCGACGCGGGAGTACGACCGCAAGCTGGAGCGGCTCCAGGACCAGTTGACCGCGCTCAACCGCAAGGAGGAGTACGACATCCAGGCGGCGAGCGGCTGTGACCGTAGCGCGCCGCCCAACGACAACGACGACGTCTACTTCAAGTGCATCGACGACATGATCCAGAACACGGCCCAGTGCGACCCGACGTCGGACACCTTCGACGACTGCATGGCCCGCACGACCGACGGTCGGCCGCCCCGGCCCGACTGTAGCAACTGCCTCATCCTGGTCAGCACGATGCGCCAGAGCCGCCAGGAGCTGCGCGGGAACTGGCTGGCGGTCGACCAGGCGCAGAAACAGCTCGACAACAACCTGGCGCGAGCCAACGCCGAGGACTTGCGCAACACCAAGGTCAAAAGCACGATGTTCACCAACGCTCAGGAGCAGGCCACCTACGCCTTCTTCGAGACGATGGCGAACTGCTGCCAGGTCCAGGTGGGAACGGAGACCTCCTTCGTCTTCAATCCCGGCTCGCCGATTGCGGCGGCGCTACAGTCGACGTCCATCATGCGCCAGGCGGTCCACGACATGGAGATCGAGGACGCCAACAAAGAGGCGACGATTCGCAACCTGGTCCTGGACCGCGCCGAACTGGAGATCGACCGCAAGACGGCGGTCCAGGCGTACCAGGCCAAGCTGACCGAGTACAACGGCGTGGTCGGCCAGTTGCAGCACGACGTCAACGAGACGCGGCGGCAGCGCGCCTGGATCCAGGCCAGCCCGGCCAACGACCCCAGCTATCGCCTGGTGCGCGACTCGGCGCGCCTGGCGCTGGCGGACCAGTTGGAGTACGCGCGGCGCGTCGCCTACCTGGCCGCCCGCCGGGCCGAGTATGAGTACGCCGCCCGCCTCAACGTCAGCGGCTTCCGCATCTCCGATATCTACCGGACGCGGACCGCTGAGGACATCCGCGGCTACCTGATGCGGCTCGAAGCGGCGACCAACAACATCCTCGTCCAGGATAGCGCCATCAGCCCGGAGCCGTTCACCCTGTCCGTCGCGCAGCACATCCTGGGGCTGACGGACGCGCGGCTCGGTCTGACCGGCGCGGCGGCGGAGGCCGAGCGGGTGCGCCGCTTCCGCGAGTGGGTCGCCGCCAACACGCGGCCCGGCCCCGATGGGCAGCCGATGCTCGCTTTCGACTTCAGCACCTCGCTGGTCGACAACGGCATCTTCTCGCAGGTCATCCTGCAAGGCTATGACCAGTTCTGGCTGCACAAGATTGGTGGGCTGGGCCAGCCCAAGCCGAGCAACACGGGCATGGGCATCAACCTCAAGACGGCGCAGACGGGGACCCTGGGCTACCGCCGCGTCGTCGTCACCGAGGCCGGCCTGACCCACCTGCGCACCCGGGCGGGCTGCATCTTCGAGTACCGCCTCATCAGTCCAGCGGCTCTGGCCGGGCAGGAGTGGCCGTCGAACCAGCCGGCCGAGTCGGCGACAGCGCTGTTCCGCGCCAGCGTCAACGGCGCGAACGGCGTCAACACGCCCGGCTTCCTGGGCCGCCCGGTGTCGAGCAGCGCCTGGCAGGTTGAGGTCCGGGCGGGCGCGCCGGAAGTCGGCCTGCTGCCCCTGGACCTGCAGCAGCTCACCGACGTGGAGCTGAACTTCAGCACCACATTTGCGTCCCGCGCCGCCGGCAATCCCGACCCCCGCGACTGCGTGCGGGCCGACTTCTAGGAGGGTGGACTTATGCGCAAGCTGTGGCGCTCACCAGTCGGGATTGCGCTGCTGACCCTGGCGCTGATTCTGGGCGGCCTGGGCCTGCTGAACCTCAGCGCGGGTGGCGTGGAGCCGGGCGGCTCGGCCGCCGCGCCCGCCCAGGCCGCCGGGGCCAACCTATTGGGCGCGTACCGAGGCCAGGTCCAGGTCTACGGCGTCGCCCTGGGTGTCTACAGTGACACCCTGGCGACGGCGACACCCGCCCCGACGCGGCCGGCTTCGGGCACGCCGGTCGCGCCGACGACCAACGGATCGATGGACCTGCCCCTCAACCTGGGTCTGTACCTCCAAACCAGCGGGAGTGCTGTTACCGGTTATGTCATGCTCGATAACACCGTCGCCTACAGCCGCGAGCACACCATCCAGGCGACGCCCATCGTCCCGCCGCCCGGCCCGGGCACGCCGGGGCCGGGGGCGACGCCCCTGGCGGTTGGGCCGCTGGTGCGGGGCGTGTTCAACGGCGCGGCGCTGACGCTGGAGTCGGAGCCGTTCAGCCTGCTCATCTCGCCCGCGCGGCGCCTGGCTGACGGGCGGCTGATACCGGAAGTGAGGGTCACGCGCCAGTTCCGCCTCACCATCCCCCAGGTGACGAACGCCGCCACGTTGACGGGCGACTATCGGGAGACAGTGTGGGGCTACAGCCCCAACCCCGTCACCGCGCTGGGCACGTTCAGCCTGGTCCGGCCCGAGTTCGCGGTGGCGACGCTTGTGCCCGGCCAGACGGCGACGCCGACCCCCACTCAGGGGCCGAGCGCCTCGCCCACTCCGACGGCGACCTCCGTCCCGTCGGGTGAAAGCAACCGGCTGTACCTGCCCCTGGTCTACCGCAGGCGCTAGCATTGCGTCGCCGGCGTCCCTAACAACAAGCAGCGGGGCCACTCCTGGCTCCGCTGCTCGCTTGTCTTGCCGTGTCGCGTTCCGCTACCCCAGCGCCGCGGTACTTGGCAGGATGGGCACAATCAACTCATCGCGAATGCGGCCGGTGAGGCGCCTGGGACGACGCGTGCCTGCGTGTGTTGGAGCGCATGCCTTGCTGCACGCGCTGGATCTTGCGGTAGACGTCGCGAACGTTGGGGATCCCTTCGAACTGGGCCGCATCCTCTTGATAGTACCATGCCACCTGCATCATGACGCGCTGCCATTCTGGCACACGGGTGTCGGGGGCAAATGTGATGGTGCCGCTGCCATCCAGCGCCTCATCGAGCGTCATGTCAACCAGGGTGTGGAGATCGACGGTTCTGACACGGCGCTTGGTCAGACCGGAGACGATCAGGACGCGTTCGTTCGTGAAACTGTAGTACGTCCTGGCACGCCGCCAGGAGTCCACGAAGCAGTAGTCAACAGCCAGGTACAGACCCGCCAGGAGCACGATCACGCCTGTCGTGTCTAGGGTCGGAAGTGGCCGGCCGAACGCCACATCGCGCACCAGATACCCCACCAGCAGTCCCCAGACAAGGAGAAAGAAGATGACGCGGGTATCACGGAGCCGCAGTACGAAACCCTGCTGCGGTTGACCGACCCAGAGCAGGCGCTCGTCGGGATGGAGGTCCGCTTCGAATTGGGGTGCTATCGCCTGCCACATCGCCTCTCTCCTTACCTCATGGATGTTCTTGACAGGCAGGATACCACAAGTCGTGCCACCTATCCCGACAGGCAGTCCCCGGCCAGCCGTCGAGGTTCCGACAATACAGACATCGGCTTTGGGTGGCAAGCCGAGCCGGGGCTGCCTACGAACGCAAGACCTGACTGGTCTATGCTTGTCCCCGCGCTGCTGGTCAGAGCACGCCGAGCACCTGGTCGCCGTGGCCCTTGGGGCTGACGTTCTCGAACACGTGCTGCACCACCCCGTCGGGGCCGATGACGAACGTCGTGCGCAGCGTCCCCATGAACTCCTTGCCCATGAACTTCTTTGGCCCCCACACGCCGTAGGCGTCGTGGACGGCATGGTCAGTGTCGGCCAGCAGGTTGAAGGGCAGGCTCTGCTTCTTGCGGAACTTGGCCTGGGCCTTGACATCGTCGGTGCTCACACCGAGCACCACGGCGTTCTTCCGCTCGAAGTCCTCGTAGAGGTCGCGGAAGGACGTCGCCTCGGTCGTTCAGCCCGGGGTGTCGGCGCGGGGGAAGAAGTACAGCACGACCGTCCGCCCGCGCAGGTCGGACAGGCGTAGCGTCTCGCCCGTGTCGGTGAGGAGCGAGAAGTCGGGCGCGGTCTCGCCAACTTGGAGCACGGTGTTCACAGCTTTGAGCATAGTGTTCTCCTTAGCGCGCACACCCGAAAGGTCCGCGAGACCTTGCGGGTCTCTGCCGCGCTGTTCATTCGCAACGTCGCTACCGGTTTGTGTCAGCGGCCGGCGGTCATCTTACCTGGCACGGGGAGCGCGACGCCAGGCTATCCGGTGGCGCGCCCGAACCGCCGCTACCCCGCCGCTGAACGCCGATGATAGCCGCGCCTGGTCCAGTGTAATCTTTTCCTCCTTGGCTGCGTATACTTAGAGTGATGGACCCTGTCCCGTCCACCGCGCCGTGTGCGCCTAGAGAGACCCTGGTATGCTCTTTGTAACACGTCGTCACCTCGCCATCCTGGCTGCGCTCGTCCTGGCCGTCGTGAGCCACCGCTCGCTGGCCCTGGCCGACAGCCTGTCCCCCATCGAACAGGAAGTTTTCAACGCTATCAACCAGCAGCGGGTCAATCACGGCCTGGCCCCGCTGCGCCTCGATGAGCGGCTCACGCAGGCCGCCCGCGCCCACAACACCCTCATCGCCCAACGCGACACGCCGTCCCACCAGCTGCCGGGCGAGAAGCCGGTCTGCCAGGGCGACGACCGCCTGCGCGAGGCGGGCTACGCCTGGACCTTCTGCGGCGAGAACGTCGCGGCCGGCCAGAAGTCGGTCGCCGAGGTCGTCGACGCCTGGATGAACTCCGAGGGCCACCGCGCCAACATCCTCAGCCCCAACGCTCGCGACACGGGCATCGCCTTCACCAAGGGCGGTACGTATGGGACGTGGTGGACGCAGGAGTTCGCCGCCGCTGTAGCCGCTGCTGCGCCGGCCGCTTCCTCTCGGCCCGCCGATGCGCCGACCCTGCTGGCCCAGGCCGAGCGCCGCCAGGTTATCCAGTTCAACCCGGGCGCGGCGTTGCAGCAGCGTATCTTCGCCGACGGCTTTGTCCCCAACTCGGCGGAGTTCCGCGCCAATGTGGGCGGCGTCGACTACGCGGCCCAGCGCGCCGAGAGCCTGGCGTCGGGGCGGGTGCGCGTCTACTATACGCGCGTCGGCGACTGGGGCAGCGTGGCCTACGCCGAGCGCGGCCGGGCCGACGGGCTGGGGCAGGCGCTGCTGGCCCAGGCCGAGCAGCGGCAGGTCATCCAGTTCAACCCGGGCGCGGCGTTGCAGCAGCGTATCTTCGCCGACGGCTTTG
>CAZLBQ010000247.1:0-9119 GCA_964557745.1 uncultured Anaerolineales bacterium | reverse complement strand
CGCCTTGCCGACCTCGCCGCCGCCCGGAGGGCGCGACGGCCTGGCGACGATTCGGCTCAACGACCTGCCGCGTGAGGCTCAACGAACGGTCGCCCTTATCGACAAGGGTGGGCCGTTCCCGTACTCGCGCGACGGCATCGTCTTCGAGAACCGCGAGCGCATCCTGCCCGCCAAACCCTCGGGCTACTACCACGAGTACACTGTCGAGACCCCTGGCTCGTCGGACCGAGGCGCGCGGCGCATCGTGACCGGCCAGGACGGCACAATGTACTACACCGATGATCACTACGACAGCTTCAAGAGGATCGTCCGCTGATGAGCACAGTCAAAGCCGCGCTGTCAGGCGCCAAGAAGCCAGGGGTGTACTCGTTTGCGTCGCGCGCCACGACCGACTCCATCCGGCGTGCCGTCGAGACCCACGGCTGGAAGTTTTTCTACGTCGATGGCCGTCAGGTGCGCGACAAGGCCTCGTTCCTCAACACAATTGCCGGGGCCATGAATTTCCCGGCCTACTTTGGCCGCAACTGGGACGCCTTCGAGGAGAGTGTGCGCGACCTGGAGTGGGCCGCCGCGCCGGGCTATGTCGTCCTGCTCGACGCGCCAGCGCAGTTTGCCCAGGCCGAGCCGCGCGAGTGGGCGATGACCCTCGACATCTTCAGGAACGCCGTCGCCCACTGGCAGAAAGAGGGCATCCCCATGTACGTTCTGGTGCGTGGCACGGGAATTGAAGCGCCCGAGTTTTAGTCACTGAAACGATAGGAGAAATGCATGGGGGTCCGAACGGCGCAGCAAGTTCTAGAGCGCTGGCGCGAGCAGCCGCGCGCTTTGTACTACCTGGGCCAGCGCGTCGCCGACTTCACCACGCACCCAGCTTTCCGCCACGGTGCGCGGAGTGTCGCCGCCCTGTATGACCTCCAGCATCAGGACCTCGACGCGATGACCTATGTCTCACCCAGCAGTGGGGAGCGTGTCGGCCTGTCCTTCCTCCCACCGCGCACCCGCGACGATCTGCCCCGTATCCGCGCCATGATGAAGCGCTGGGCCGACTATTCGGGGGGGATGCTGGGCCGCTCGCCCGACTATCTCAACCGCAGCGTGATGGCCTTTGCCCAGGCCGCGCCCTACATGGCCGAGAACGACCCCCGCTTTGGCGAGAACATCCAGCATTACTACGAACACGTCCGCGAGCGCGACCTCATCCTGACCCACACCCTCATCAACCCGCAGGCCAATCGCAGCGTCGGACCCGCCCAGCAGAGCGACCCGTACCTCGCCGCCCGTGTTGTGCGCGAGACCGACGCCGGCCTCGTCGTGCGTGGGGCGCGCATGGTGGCGACGTTGCCCATCGCCGACGAGCTTCTCGTCTTCCCCTCGACCGTGCTCAAGGGCAGCGACGAGGACGCGCCGTACGCCTTTGCCTTCGCCCTGCCCTGCGACACGCCTGGTCTCAAGTTCATCTGCCGCGAGAGCTTCGACTACGGTCGCTCCGCCTTCGACCACCCCCTCGGCGCGCGCTTCGAGGAGATGGACGCCGTCGTCGTCTTCGACGATGTCGTAGTCCCCTGGGAGCGCGTCTTCCTGTACCGCGACGTTGCCCGCTGCAACCGCGCCTTTGCCGCCACCAATGCCGTCGTCCACATGGCCCACCAGGTCGTTACCAAGAACATCGCCAAGACTGAGTTTCTACTGGGCATCGCCTCGCTCATCGTGGACACCATCGCCATCGAGCAGTTCCAGCATATCCACGAGAAGCTCGCCGAGATGCTCGTCACCCTCGAAGCCCTGCGCGCGTTCGCCCGCGCCGCGGAGGCCGATGCCGCCCTGGACCGCTGGGGTGTGATGACGCCCGCCTGGGCCCCCCTCGACGCCGCCCGCAACCTCTTCCCCCGTCTGTACCCCCGCATGGTCGAGATCATCCAGCTCCTGGGCGCGAGCGGCCTGATGGCCCTGCCTACGGAGGCCGACGTGACGAGCGCAGAGTTAGGCCCGCTGGTCCAGAAGTACTTCCAGGCCGCCCGCGCCGACGCCGTCGACCGCATCAAGCTCTTCCGCCTGGCATGGGACGTCGCGCTGTCGGCCTTCGGCTCGCGCCAGGTGCTCTACGAGCGTTACTTCTTTGGCGACCCGGTCCGCATGGCGGGCGCGATGGTCAACTCCTACGACCGCACGCCGTACATGGAACGCGTGCGGGAGTTCCTGGCGCGGCCGAGCGAGGACGTATGACGACCGCTGCCCTGGACACTCGTTTCTATCGCCGCGTCATCGGCCAGTTCGCCACCGGCGTGACGGTCATTCTCGCCGAGGAGGGCGACGAGGTCCACGGCATGACGGCCAACGCCGTCACCTCCCTCTCCCTCGACCCGCTGCTGCTCATCGTGTGCGTCGACAAGCGCGCCCACATGGCCGAGCGCCTGCAACGCGCCCACACCTTCACCGTCAACGTCCTGCGCGACGACCAGGAGGCGGTGTCCGGCTACTTCGCCGGTGGGGCGCGGCGCGGCATGGCCCGCCCCGAGTTCCACTTTGTCCCCTGGGGCAGCGCGCCGCGCCTGAGCGGCTGCCTGGCCGCCCTGGCCTGCGACGTCCACGAGATTCTGGAAGGTGGCGACCACTGGATTGTCATTGGGCGCGTCACTGCCCTCTACGAGGGGCCGCCCCCCTATGCCCCCCTGCTCTACTTTGGCGGCCGCTACCGCACCCTCCGGCCCGGCGACGCCGACCCGGCCCCGGAGCTGGCGGCCGGTCCCATCCCCATCCACATCTTCTACGACGAGTGGGTTGATGACATGCAGGAGGAGTAACCCTCCCCGCTCCATGCTGGACACTGCCGGCGGGCCGGGCACCAGCGGCAGGCGCTGCCAGGCCGAGGCGGAAAGTCGTTCTGCCCAATCGCCGTGACCAGTCCGGCCAGGGCGTCTGCATTCGCCTGACGCTGGTCGGCATCGTAGACCACGCGCGTCTCGGCCAGCGTCCGCAAGTTGATCTGCCCGACCACAATCTCCGAGGCGCTGCGAAAGGTCCGCTGGGCCAGTTCGTAGTAGACATAAGTAAGGAGGTCGCGGGATCAATCAACCTTGCATGACAGCCATCGCCCATTTTGCCCGGCCCTCAGAGCGCGTGTATAATGGCGGTAGCATCTGCTCCACATAGACAGGACACTCGCCATGACAGGCACGCTCGCCCTGGTGGGCGCCGGAGAATACTTGCCGGGACACGACCCCATTGACCGCTGGCTATTTGCGCGCCTCGGCTCAGCGCCGCGCGTGGCCTGCCTGGCGACGGCGGCGGGGACCGAAGGGTCGGAGCGTATCGGCTACTGGGACCGCCTCGGCGTCGAGCACTACACGCGGTTGGGGGCGACAGTCGAGGCCGTGCCCATCATCGACCGCCACTTGGCCGAGGATGAGAGGCTGGCCACCCGCGTGCGTCAGGCGAACTTCGTCTACCTGTCGGGCGGCAAGCCCGCCTACCTGCACGAGACCCTGGTCGACACCCCCGTTCTCAGGGCCATCCTCGCCGTGCTCGACGCGGGCGGCGTAGTGGCCGGGTGCAGCGCGGGCGCCATGGTGTGGGGCGAGTATTTCCGCAGTCTGCGCAGCGGCCTGAGCTGGCAGAAGGGCTTCAACCGCGCCTCTGGGGCCGTCGTCATTCCCCACTTCGACGAGATTCCTGGTCTCATGCTGCGCACCGCCTGGGAGACCCGCCCCCGCGACACAACGCTGCTGGGCATCGACCGCAACACGGCCCTTGTGTTGAGCGGCGGCGCGGCCCAGGTCGTCGGTACGGGCGGTGTCACCGTCTGGAGCCACGAGGGCAAGCAGCGCCATCTGAACGGTGCGACGGTCACGTGGCCGTGAGCCGCGCCCCATCATGCCCATCCTACCGGCCTTAACCGATCAGCAGCAAGCCATCGTCGCCCACAATACCGGCCCCGCGCTGGTGTTTGCCGTCGCCGGCGCGGGCAAAACGACGACGCTTGTCCACCGCGTCGCGCGGCTGGTGCGCGAGGGCGTCTTCCGCGCCGACCGCATCCTGGTCACATCGTTTGGCCGCGCGACGGTCAACGGCATCCGCGCCGCGCTGGCCCGCTGGCCGGCGTGCGCGCCTGTGACCGTTAGCACCCTGCACCGCGTCGGCAACCAGACGCTGCGCCTGGCCGAGCAGCGGGGCCGCTTCCGCCGCGCCGCCAACGCGCCCGGCGCCGATGGGCTGGACTACCAGATTCTCGGTCAGGCCCGCGCCCTGGCGCGCAGCCGCAAGGCCCCCTTCATGGCCGAGCTAGACGGCCTGGACGAGCAGGACTTTCTCGACTTCGTCGGCCGCTGCAAGGGCAACCTGGCTTATGCCGACCTGGACCGCGTGGCGCTGCCCGCCGAGGCGCGCCGCGTGGCGAGCCAGGCCGTCGCCCCGCCCAACCTGGCCTGGTACCTCGACTTCTACCGCCTCTACGAGGAGGTCCGCCAGCGCCAGGGCTGGGTCACGTACGACGATATGCTGATGACGGGCTGGGAACTGTTGGTCAAGCACCCCGACCTGCTGGCGGCCGTGCGCGGCCAGTACGAGTGCGTGCTGGTCGACGAGTTCCAGGACATTAACCTGGCCCAGTCCGAGATTCTCGACCTCATCACCGCCCCGCACCGCAACTACATGGCGATAGGCGACGACGACCAGACCATCTACGAGTGGCGGGGAGCGAACCCGCAGTTCATCCTCGACTTCCCGGCCCGCTACAAGGCGGCGGTCTACCCGATGACCGACTGCTTCCGCTGCCGCGCCTCGCAGATCGTCCTCGCCAACCGCGTCATCGAGCACAACCGCGTCCGCCGTCCCAAGCGGCTCGGCCTGACCCAGGGCTTCGACGGCGCGACCCAGGTACACTGGGCGGCCGACCAGGAGGCGCTGGGGCGGGCCGTCGTGGCGGAGATCCAGTCTGCCCTGGCGCGGGGCGTCGCGCCGACGGACATGGCCGTCCTGGTGCGCCTGTACGCCCAGACGCCGTACATCGAGCAGGCTCTCATCGAGCAGGGCATCCCCCACCGCGTCGAGGGCAGCGCGCCGTTCTACCGCCGCCCCGAGGTCCAGTGGCTGCTGGACTACGTGACGCTGGCCCGCGCCGAGCGCGCCATGAGCCAGCGGCAGGCGCTGGACGCGCCGCGCGCCGACGACTTCGCCCGCGCCTGGGGCGCGGTGTACTTCCGCCCCAAGCGTTACATAACAAAGGATGTCGCCGAGCGCGTCCGCGCCGCCGTCGTAGAGGATGGCCGCACGCCCTGCGAGGCGTTGCGCCAGGCCAGCTTCGCCGCGCCTACCCCGCGCCTGGCCGAACCTCTCACCCGCCTGGCCCGTGACCTGGAGTGGCTGGCGCGGGTCAGCGACACCCTCCCGGCGGCGGACGTCCTGCGCGAGTTGGAGGCGCGCCTCCAGTTTGGCGACTATCTGCGGCGCAGCAGCGGCTTCCGCGAGACGGGTGAGGGTAAGGCAGCGGGGGTGATGGCCTTCATCGACTACGCGCGCGGCAAGGGCCGCCTGGCCGACTTCACGCGCCATCTGGACCAACTGGCGGCGCGTGACGCCCAGGCTGACGCCGCTCGGCCTGCCGTGCTGATCACCACCATTTTCCGCGCCAAGGGGCTAGAGTGGCCCGTCGTGTTTGTCCCCCACGTCAACGACGGTGTGCTGCCCTTTGGCGAGGCCGAGCGGCTGGAAGAGGAGCGCCGCCTCCTGTACGTCGCCATCACCCGCGCCCGCCGTGACCTCCACCTGTTCTGCCTCAAGGACCAACCGCTGTCGCCTTTCCTGACCGAGGCCGGCTACCGCGACGCGCTGCGCGCCGTCGAGACGCTGCGCACCACTCTGGCGCAGCCTGTCGAGGCGTGGCGGGCGAAGGACGCTCTGCTGGCGGCGCGCTATGTCCAACACCTGGGGTTGGACCGCTACCTCCGCCTGTGGTGGCGCGCCGAGCCGGCGAGCCAGCGTGAGATGGCCCACGCCGTCCAGCGCGCCTACAGTGCCCTCGCCGCGCGGCGCGGCAAGCCCCTCTCGGCCCGCGAGCAGGCCGACCTGGAACCCTGGCGGGCCATTGCGCCGCTGCCTGCCGACGAGCGGCCTACCGACTTCCTCGGCCTGGACGAGGCGCTGGCCCACTACCGCCAGGCCCAGGCACGCCTGAAGGCCCAACCTCAGCCTGCCACTGCTCGCTCATCGCCTGCTCCCGCCCGGTCAACCCATGTTCAGCACAGCCAGTACGGGACCGGGCGGCTGCTCAGCGCCCGCGACGGTTTCGCCACCGTGGAGTTCGCCGTGTGGGGCAAGCGCCGCGTGCCGCTGACGACGCTCGGGCTGGACGCGGAGTTTGAATGCTAGACCTGGCGGCGCTCATGCGGCTGGCCCTGCTGCCGGTCTTCCTCACCCTGCCGGGCGCGACGCTGCTCCTGGCCCTCCCCGCCAGCCGCGACCCGGACGCCCAGGCCGTCGGCCCCGTCGAGGCGGTCTGGCGGGCCGTCATGGCGAGCGTCGTCCTGACGGGCACAGTTGGCCTCGTCCTGGCCGAACTGGCCTCCTTCAGCCTGGCCCGCCTGGCGGCGCTCATGGTGGGCGGCAGCCTGGCCCTACTCGGCTGGGCAGCGTGGCGAGACAGGCGTCCAACTCCCCGTGAGGCTCGAACTCAGCCCTCAGCCCTCGCCCCTCAGCCCTCAGCCCTCAGCCCTCAGCACTCGGTACTCACCACTCAGCACGTCATCCCCCTGGCCTTGTTCCTCCTCGCCCTGGCCCTGTTTGCCCGCCCCCACGAGACGGTGCTGGGCGGGGAGGACGCGGGGGTGTACGTCGCCATTGGGGCGCACATCGCCGACGGTGGCGGGCTGGTACTCCGCGAGCCGCTTGTGGCGGCGCTGTCGCCGGAGGAGCAGGCGCTCTTCCTACAGCCCATCCCGGAGACGCCCGGTACGCCGCTGCGCTTCCCCGGCTTCTACGCCACCGACCCGGCGCGGGGCGTCAGCGTGCCCCAGTTCTTCCCCTTCTACCCCGTCTGGCTGGCGATCTTCTACGCGGCGGGCGGCGTCTGGGCGGCGCTCTTCTCGGTGCCGCTGTGGGGCGCGCTCGGCGTCGTGAGCGTCTACTTCGCCGGGCGCTGGGCGTTTGGCATCTGGCCCGCCGCGCTGGGGGCTGCGCTGTTGGCGGTTCTCGCCACCCAGGTGTGGTTCAGCCGCTTCACGACCTCCGAGGCGTTGACGCAGGCGCTCATCTGGACCGGCGTCGCCGCCTTCGCTGCCTACGTCGCCAGCGACCACCCGCCGCGCCTGGGCTGGCTGGCCGGTCTGACGCTGGGCGCGGTCCTCCTCACCCGCATCGACACGCCGTTCTTCCTCGCTCTACCCATTGGCCTAATCCTTTGGCTCATATGGCGTCGTAGCGTGGTCCAGCGTCCGTCGTCCGCCTTCCACTTCTTCCTCCCCATATCCCTGCTGACCGTCCTGGCGCTGGCCTACGCCGCGACGTTCGCCGCGCCCTACGTCGCCTCGACGGCGCTGGTCCTCCCCACGCTGCGCCCCTTGCTCCTGGCCGTCGCCGGCGGGGGCATACTCGTTGTACTCACCGTCCTTGCCTTCCGCCTGGCCCGGCGCGCCGCCCCTGGTCAGCCTGCCGCCTCAAGTCGGCGCTACAGTCCGCCTTCTGCCTTCCGCCTTCCGCGCGCCGCCCCGCGTGCCTTGCTGGCGCTTGCCATCGTCGCGCTGGGCCTGTGGGCCTACTTCGTGCGCCCGCTCCTCGGCCAGCCCTTGAGCTGGAGCACGTGGTACACCGGGACTGTCGTGGCCTATCCGCACCTGAGCCTGGTCCAACTGGGCTGGTACCTGTCGCCGGCCGGCGTGCTGCTGGCGATCGCGGGTGCGGCCCTGGCGGCCTACCGCGCCCCGGCTCGCCGTGTCTGGCCTATCCTGGCCGTTGGCCTGTTCTTCGCCGTGCTCTACCTCGCCAACCCCCTCAACAACCCCAAGCATATCTACGTCATGCGACGCTACGCGCCGGTCGTGTTCCCCGCCTTCACCCTGTTCGCGGGTTACGCCGTGGCGTGGATCGGACGCCGCACGGCCTTCGACAAGCCACCGACGACAGGCCAGGGCTGCCTCGCCGCTGCCCTCGCCATGCTCCTGCTGGCGCTGGCGGTCCTCGTCGGCGTCGGGCCGCCAACAAGGGTTGTCCTGGCTGGGCGGCAGTTCGCGGGCGCGGTGGGTCAGGTGGCAAGTCTGGCGGGCCGCTTCGAGCCAGACGCCATCCTCGTCTTCCAGGACAAGCTAGCCGGGGGCATGGGCGGGGTGCTCGGCACGCCGCTCCAGTTCTTACACCATTACACGGCCCTGAGTCTGCAAGACGGGGCGGACGCAGCGACACTGGCGCGGGTAATCCAGCGCTGGCAAGACCAGGGGCGGCCGGTGTATGTTCTGCTAGGTGACGAGGCGACGTGGCCGGAGGCGCCAGGCGTCCCTCTCACGCCGCTCAGCCGCGTGACGCTCGACCTGTCAGCCCTCGAAGAGTCCTTCGACCACGCGCCCACGCGCTGGCTCCCCTATCGCCCGTCGGTCGCCGTCTACCGCGTCGGCGGCGCCGACGCAAGCCGCCGCATCGATGTCGGCGCGGTGGACCAGGCAGCGCTCGCGCGCGGCTTCTATGCCGCCGAGGGGGACGGCGGGCAGGACTTCCGCTGGACCAAAGGCGACGCCGTCGTGCGGTTGCCCTATGGTGGCGGCGCTGTGACGCTGCGGCTGCGGCTGGCCGCACCGGGCGACGCGCCCGTGCCCGTCGATGTCTTCCTGGACGACAGCCCCCTGGGCCGCCTCAATGTGGCGCCGGGCTTCCATGAGTATTCCCTGCCACTACCGGCGGCGGTCGCCCCGGCCCGCGTCTCACCCGGCCGCGTTGCTCACATCCGCCTCGTCAGCCCGACGTTCGTCCCCGGCCAGGGCGACACCCGCACGTTGGGCATCCTGGTCGACTGGGTCGGCTGGCAATGAGAATCCTCCACGTCACCCACCAGTACCTGCCCGACCGGCGCGGCGGTGTCGAGGTCTACACCGAGGCGCTGGCCCAGGCCCAGGCCGCGGCTGGTCACACCGTTGCGGTAG